>CAILJH010000031.1 GCA_903834475.1 uncultured Prolixibacteraceae bacterium
CCATAGCATGTATCAGATCACATATATGTTGCCAGAATCAAAACATTCCAAATCGCAGCTTCTAAAAATGGATGATCTGCAAGCCGAACTTTATCAAATTATCTTGAAAAATTTTTCGGGTGTCCCATAGCGGAAAACAACTGCGTCCGGAATAATCTTCCGAACGCTTTTCTCTTTTCCTATTTTCCTTTTTTCTTTATCCTTCAATCGCAATGGCAGTTTGCCTTACTTTACTTCCAGGATAAACTTTTAGAGCTTCTTCCAGAATTTTCAGGGAAATGGCCAGATCTTCCTTTTTCAACACATAGGCAATACGCACTTCATCTTTTCCGTAGCCGGGTGTGGTGTAGAAACCTGAAGCCGGTGCCATGAAAATGGTCTGATTCTCGTATTCGAAATCGCTCAGTAACCAGGCGCAAAAAACGTCGGCATCGTCAACCGGAATGCGGGCAACGGTATAAAATGCGCCCATTGGAATAGGCGAATAAACTCCGTTGATGCGGTTCAGTCCATCGATCAGGAACTTGCGACGGCCAACATACTCTTCATAAACATCGTGCAAATAGGCCTGGTTATTTTCAAGCGAAGCTTCTGCGGCAATTTGTCCGATCAGTGGCGGGCTCAGCCTTGCCTGACAGAACTTCATTACATTTTTCTTCAGCGCTTTATTTTTTGTGATCAGGGCACCAACGCGCAGGCCGCATTCGCTGTATCGTTTCGAGACAGAATCGATCAGCACCACGTTCTGTTCTATTCCTTCCAGATGGAACGCTGAAATATACGGGGCTCCGGTGTAGCAGAATTCGCGGTAAACTTCGTCGGAAAACAAATACAAATCGTATTTTTTTACCATGTCGCGAATCTGGTTCATCTCAGTGCGGTTATACAAATATCCGGTCGGGTTGTTCGGATTGCATATCAGAATTCCTTTGGTACGTGGAGTGATCAGTTTCTCAAATTCTTCCATTGGAGGCAAAGCAAATCCTTCATCAATCTTTGCCGGAATTGATTTGATTACCGCTCCGGCTAAAATTGCAAAAGCCGTATAGTTGGCATAAGCAGGTTCAGGAACGATGATTTCGTCACCAGGATCGAGACAGGCGAGGAATGCAAAGGTTACAGCTTCTGAACCTCCTGTTGTGATGATGATATCGTCGGAAGTTACGTCAATATTGAAACTGTGATAATATACCGCCAGCTTTTCGCGAAATGATTTAATTCCTTCGCTGGGAGAATACTCCAGAATTTTCCTGTCGATGTTCCGGATCGCATCAATTGCATTTTGAGGCGTTGGCAAATCCGGTTGCCCGATGTTCAGGTGATACACCTTTCTTCCCATTTCCTTGGCTTTGTCAGCCAAAGGAACCAGTTTCCGGATAGGTGAATCCGGCATCAAGTTACCGCGTTCCGATGTATTTGGCATTTTATTGAAAATATTATCAGTGAAGCGGGCAAATATACGATTATCAATTCTAAATCGAAATTTTAGGTTTTTATTTAATATGAAATATTAACGGCACAATAACTTTCAATTTAAAAGGACAGGTAGCAGAATCTCAGATTATTGATTCCCATTGGGTATGGCTGGGTTCAGGAGTGAATCTGATTCATTGTTTTTTATCATGTTTTGCATGGTTCGGATAAGCTAATTTCGAGCCATTGAAAACTTTAAATTCTACGAAGATGATTATTGGAGTTCCAAAAGAAATTAAAAATAACGAAAACCGGGTTGCATTAACACCAGCCGGTGTAGCTGAAATGGTGAAAAACAGGCATTCTGTTTATGTGCAGGCAACTGCCGGAATGGGTAGCGGATTTACTGATGAAGATTACATTCATGCAGGTGCAAAGATTCTTCCGGCAATTGAAGAAGTTTATGCCGTAGCTGAAATGATTATTAAGGTAAAGGAGCCAATCGAATCAGAATATAAACTGATTAAAGAAGATCAGATTCTGTTTACTTATTTTCATTTTGCATCAGGTGAGCCGTTAACCATGGCCATGATCGAAAATAAATCGATTTGTCTTGCCTACGAAACCGTTGAAATGGCCGACCGTTCTTTGCCACTGCTTATTCCGATGTCGGAAGTCGCCGGACGTATGTCAGTTCAGGAAGGCGCTAAATATCTGGAGAAAACATTTGGTGGATATGGTGTATTGCTTGGTGGGGTTCCCGGAGTACCACCAGCAAAAGTGCTGATTATTGGCGGTGGAATCGTTGGAACCGAAGCGGCTAAAATGGCCGGTGGCCTGGGCGCCGATGTGACCATTATTGATGTAAGCCTGAAACGTCTGCGCTATCTCGACGACATTATGCCAGCCAATGTGAAAACCATGATGAGTAATGAATACAACATTCGCGAAATGGTCCGCAATGCCGATGTGATTATTGGTGCGGTACTTATTCCAGGTGCTGTTGCTCCAAAACTGATTACCCGCGACATGATTCCAACCATGAAACATGGTACTGTAATGGTTGACGTTGCTGTTGATCAGGGTGGTTGTTTTGAAACCACTGTGGCCACAACACACGATCATCCGACCTTTGTAATCGATCACGTAATTCATTATTGTGTTGCCAATATGCCGGGAGCAGTTCCACGTACATCAACGTTGGCACTTACCAACGCTACATTGCCTTATGCATTGGACATCGCGAATAAAGGCTGGAAAAAAGCCTGTACTGACAGCGAACCTTTGCGAAAAGGATTGAATGTTGTAAAAGGAAAGGTTGTTTACCAGGGAGTTGCCGATGCATTCGGTCTTCCTTACCAGGACGTACAAACCGTATTGTAGATTCAATCAATCAATTCCTCATATTTATACTGAAGGCCGGGATATTTAATTCCGGCCTTTTTTCATTTCAGCCGGAAGGTTTTATTCCTCCAACGAACTAATTTTCCTATTTTTGCAGCTTCGTTTAAAGAAAAAAATCAGATCATGGAAATCCCAAGCAAATATAATCCGGCGGAAGTAGAAGACAAATGGTATCAGTACTGGATGGAAAACAAGTTTTTCCATTCCGAACCCGACGAACGTGAACCATACACCATCGTTATTCCCCCGCCAAATGTCACCGGCGTATTGCACATGGGGCACATGCTCAACAATACCATTCAGGATATTCTCACCCGTCGTGCACGAATGCTTGGCAAAAATGCCTGTTGGGTTCCGGGAACTGACCACGCTTCAATTGCTACCGAAGCCCGTGTGGTGAACAAATTAAAAAACGAAGGAATTTCGAAATTTGATTTGAGTCGTGAGGAATTTCTTGGTCATGCCTGGGAATGGACCAACAAACACGGCGGAATCATTCTGGAACAGTTGAAAAAACTGGGATGTTCCTGTGACTGGGACCGCACTGCTTTTACGATGGACGAAGTGCGCAGCGAATCGGTCATTAAAACTTTTGTCGACTTGTACGACAAAGGTCTGATTTATCGTGGCGTTCGTATGGTCAACTGGGATCCAGCCGCGAAAACTGCGCTGTCTGACGAAGAGGTGATTTTCCGCGAAATGCAATCGAAATTGTATTATCTGAAATATAAAATTGAAGAAGCCCCCCTTAATCCCCCCGTTGGGGGGAAATTGGATCCCTTGTACAAGACCACACGGAAATCAGAATATGAGTTGTTAAAGAAAAATGCAAAAGATTTACGAAGCTTTTCAACTGAAGCCGAAAGCGCATTGTGGGAAATGCTTCGTGCTAATAAATTAGGAGAGAAATTCAGAAGACAACATATTATCAATGACATCATTGTTGATTTTATTTGTCTTTCAAAAAATCTGGTAATTGAGGTTGATGGCGGATATCACCAAAACCCTGAGATTCAGGTATTGGATAAAATCAAAACTGAAATCCTGAGTGATATAGGTTATAAAGTCATTCGATTTACAAACGAAGAAGTACTGATAAGCACTGATTCGGTTGTGCAATCAATTGAGGATGCGCTTAAAAGCTCCCCCTCCGGGGGAGTTGAGGGGGCTGAGCTCTATGTGACCATCGCAACCACACGTCCCGAAACGATTCTGGGTGATACCGCTGTTTGTGTCAATCCAAACGATCCACGTTTTACTCATTTGAAAGGCAAGCGTGTTTTGGTTCCATTGATCAACCGTTCGATCCCAATTATTGAAGATGAATACGTCGATATGGAATTCGGTACAGGCTGCCTGAAAATTACACCATCGCACGATGTGAACGACTATGAAATTGGTCTGCGCTTCAATTTGCCAAGCATCGATATTTTCAACGAAGATGGCACCATGAGCGAAGCTGCCGGAATGTTTGTCGGCGAAGATCGTTTTGCTGTTCGTGAAAAGATCATGATTGATCTGGAAGCCGCCGGAAATGTTGCCAAAGTAGAAGATTATACCAATAAAGTTGGTTTCTCAGAACGTACACATGTTCCGATTGAACCCAAATTATCGGCTCAGTGGTTCCTGAAAATGGATACACTAATTAAACCAGCCACTGAAAATGTGCTGAACGATACCATTCAGTTTTATCCGCCGAAATTTAAAAATACCTACCGCCACTGGATGGAAAACATCAAAGACTGGTGCATCAGCCGTCAGTTGTGGTGGGGTCACCGGATACCGGTGTGGTATATAGAGGCCCCCTCTAACTCCCCCGAAGGGGGAGGACTGTCCCCCTCCCTCGGAGGGGTTAGGGGAGGCTCTTTTGTGGTCGCCGAAAATGAGGAAAAAGCCCGCGAGCTTGCAATCGCCAAACACCCCTCCCTCAGAGGGGTTAGGGGAGGCTTCACTCTGCATCAGGATGAAGATGTGCTCGATACCTGGTTCTCGAGCTGGTTGTGGCCAATTTCGGTTTTCGACGGAATCAGTAACCCTGATAACAAGGAAATAAACTACTATTATCCAACCAACGATTTGGTAACTGGCCCGGATATTATTTTCTTCTGGGTCGCTCGCATGATTATTTCCGGGTACGAATACCGCGATCAGTTTCCGTTCAAAAATGTATATTTCACCGGAATGGTGCGCGACAAGCAGCGCCGCAAAATGTCGAAATCGCTGGGTAATTCGCCCGATCCGCTCGACCTGATTGACACTTACGGAGCCGATGGCGTTCGCGTGGGGATGTTGCTTTGCTCACCTGCCGGTGGCGATTTGATGTTCGACGAAAGTTTACCACAGCAAGGAGCCGGTTTTGTGACCAAAATCTGGAACTCGTTCCGTCTGGTAAATGGCTGGGAAGTAGATAATAAACTTCCACAACCTAAACATTCGCGGATTGCAATTAGTTGGTTCCACGAAAAATTCAGCCAAATTGTAGAACAAACCGACGATCATTTCGATAAATTCCGCATTTCGGATGCGTTGATGAATGTGTACACCACCGTTCGCGACGAGTTCTCCGGATGGTTACTCGAAATGGTGAAACCTGCATACCAGCAACCGATTGACGGGAAAACGTACGAGGAACTGATCGATATTTTTGACGAAGTTCTCCGTTTCCTTCATCCGTTTATGCCTTTCGTTAGCGAAGAAATCTGGCAGTTGCTGAAAGAACACAAGCAAGGTGACAGTATCACCATAAGTTCGTGGCCAAAATCAACCGGATACGATGAAACTTTGATCGCACAATTTGAAGATGTAAAAGAAGCCATTGCCGGATTACGGACTATTCGCACTAAAAATAACATTTCGAATAAAGATCAGCTCGAACTGGCTATCATGGCTGGCGACAAAGGTTTTGCTGCGGAATTCAACAGCGTGTTGGTGAAAATGGGTAACCTTTCAGCCTTGAATCAGGTGACAGAAGAAGTAAAAGCTGCAGCATCGTTCCTGGTGAAATCAACTACTTTTTTTGTTCCGATGGGCGGAACAATCGATGTGGAAGAGGAACTGAAAAAGCTTCAGGCAGAATTGGATTACACCAAAGGCTTCCTGAATTCAGTAGTTAAAAAACTAAGCAACGAACGTTTTGTTAGCAGCGCTCCTGAGGAAGTT
The DNA here is from genome assembly GCA_903834475.1 of uncultured Prolixibacteraceae bacterium. Classification (GTDB taxonomy): domain Bacteria; phylum Bacteroidota; class Bacteroidia; order Bacteroidales; family Prolixibacteraceae; genus Aquipluma. The sequence goes on from CAILJH010000031.1 coordinate 5,977, forward strand.
GTCGCTGTTGAACGTGCCAAACAAGCTGATGCCGAAGCCAAGATCAAGGTTTTGGAAGAGCAGATTGCAAGTTTGAAATAAACTGGAAAATGTCATTAGACATTAAAAAAGAGAAAGAGGAAAATGTCCAAGACTTTTTCCTCTTTCCTTTTTCCTATTTTCTAATGACTATTGACTCCTTTCCAAATCAATCCTCATCTTTTTCCTTTTCCGGAGTAAAAAATGCCGCATGCACCGGTGCCGGACAGACACTGTTCAATCCGTGGATTGCAGCCCAGATCACTTCATTAAATTGTTCATCCGGAACCCTGTCTTCCTTACTGAAATCAAATTTTTCACTGAGCCTCGACAATTTATTTTCTGCAGTATTTTTCAGGTTTAGGTCAACCAGATTTGGAGTCGATTTATATGCTGGATGAGTTGCCGTTTTGTTAAAACACCGCCACAGAGGCTCCGCTGCAGCATCGTATTGGCTCATTGGAGGTAATCCCAATATCAATTCGATGGTACGAAGTGCCGATGACGTTGAATACATAGTGTGGTCCACAAATCCCTGTTTCACAAATCCACCGGCAACGTATGTTGTCGAACGGTGAGCATCCACATGGTCCGGTCCGTTTTGCGCATCATCTTCCAAAATGATAATTACGCTTTCATTCCAGATTGGTGATTTGCTCAAATATTCAACGAAAAGGCCACAGGCCAGGTCATTATCAGCAGCAAAAGCCAGCGGAGTGGGACTTCCAACATGCAATCCTTCGGTATGATCATTCGCAAAACGTAAGGTAGTAAATTGAGGTAACTTTCCGGCAGCGTGCAACGTTTCAAAATCATGTTTCCACATGGTGAAACGCGAGGTATCGCGTATGCTCAAATCAAATCCGGTGTACCCTGGTAAAAAATGATCTTCCAATACGGGAATATTTGCTTTGAAAGGATCGGAGACAAATTCACCGTAACTGCGATAAGATACGCCAAATCGCTTGCACATATCCCATAAAAACACTTTACTGTCGGCGGTCTTAACCTCCGATTCGCCAGGATAACTTCCTCCTCTGCCGCCATAGCTTGAAGGCCAGTTCTTTTCCAGAAAATCGGTTGCATAAGCTCCCATGGTCCAGTTATGGCCATCAGCACTTACTTCTCCATCCACATAAAAGTTATCAAGCAAAACAAATTGTTTGGTAATTGCATGAAGGTTGGGTGTCACGTTCTTTCCAAAAAGCACCAGGCTGGTATCTCCATTTCCTTCAGGAATATCTCCCAAAACCTGATCATAAGTCCGGTTTTCCTTGATCACATAGAAAACATATTTGATGGGTGACGGTTCGCCAACTTTCGATGGAACAGGATTTCCTTCTTCTCCCGAAGTGAGCATTTCTTTTTCCTTTTTATACGGCGTGTTGTTATATACCGACTGCGAATAAATACTGAACTGACTTTCGCTTGGGGTCGGAATAGCCTGAAGTGTCCCGGTAAAAAGGCCGCCGATATACTGAACTTTGGCTTTCTTATTCAATTCAGAATGATGGGTTACATCCGCTTTCTTTGGACTTGGTCCATTGGGATTGGGTTTAGACGTCAGTCCTTTGCCATTGGCGACAAAAATGGTGTTTTTCACCACCCGGACGCAGGTTGGGTACCATCCTGTCGGGATAAATCCTTTACTGAAACTCTTGCCCGGATTGCTAACATCGAAAACAGAGAGGCAATTATTGTCGGCATTGGCGATGTACAGCGACTTCTGATCGGCACTCAGAGCGACACTGTTGGGTGTTGACCCTGAAGGAGAGTTGGGATAAAGAGCAGAATTCAGAATTTCAATCACCCGTTTTTCTTCCAATGAAATAACCGAAACCGAGTTGTCATTCGCATTGGCTACAAAAAGAAATTTATCATTTTTGGTCAGGCACATGTCGTTGGGATTATCACCCACTGGAATCCATCCTGACATTTCTTGTTTCCGAGTGTCGAACAGCATCACTTTATCGCAGCCCCAACAGGTGATAAACAGCGTTTTTCCGTCGTTTGACAACAGACAGGCATAAGCTTCGCCGCCTATAGGAAATTGTTTTACTACTTTTCGCGATTTTAAATCGATGGTGTACAGCGAATTATTCTCTTTGGTGACGACATAAAGCATTTTGTCATCGTTATCAACGGCAATCCCAGCCGGTGAAATTTTTTCAGGCCATGGTTTGCCAATAATTAATGTGTCGAGTGGAACAAGTTTTTGGTTTTTAACCTGATACCGCATAATCCAGTTGTCGTTTCCTCCTGAAGCATACAAATATTTCCCGTCTTTGGAGAAGATCAGGCCGAGCCAGCTCTTTTTCGTTACGATTGAATCCAGTTGCTGCATTTTTTCTGCATCGATTAACTGGATACTTTGATCACTTTGTCCGTTGTTGGTAACCGCCAGCATTTTTCCTGAAGGCGATACCGCTATATTCAAAGGTAAGTCGCCAAGTGGCAATAATTTTCCAACGGGAGAAAGTTTCCAACCATTGGGCAATGAAACGCGTTTGGATTCAACTTCTTTCAAACTCTGACCCTTGACTTTAAGCGTTGCCAGAGGCAAAGTAAGGATAATCAACGCAAGAAGGCTTGTCAATTTATTACTGGGAATCATGGGATTTCTTTTATTATTTGTGAATAATCATGCGGGGTAAATTTCAACATTAGATTCATTAAATCAAAGTCTGAAAAATAAATTTGGATTAAATTTTGAAGGCTTTCCAACAGTTCAACAAATACTCATCCGGAATTCAATTGAGTTTTAATTTCAATCTTTAACCTGAAATTGAATACAAATAGTTGATTAAATGCATGTTGTATCTATTATTTTACGATCTCTTTCTGAAGTGCCTCAAGCGATTTTCCTTTGGTTTCGACATACATGAATTTGACCACAAAAAACTGTACCAGCATCATGGCTGCAAAGAAAAGAAAAGGATATCCGCCGGACTTTTCAGCCATGACCGGAAATGTCCATGAAACAATGGCAGCCATGGTCCAGTGTGTAAAACTTCCCAGTGCCTGACCTTTCGATCGAACGCTGTTTGGAAATACTTCGCTGATATATACCCAGATAACTGCACCCTGCGAAAAGCCGAAAAACGCGATGTAGCTGATCAAAAGCCAAACCAATAAATTCTGATGGCTGTTGGTGAAAAAGATGAAAGCTACTCCGGTAAGCGAAACTGCGGTTCCGATAGACCCGATTAGCAACAGAATTTTTCGTCCGACTTTGTCGATGATCGACATGGCCAGCATGGTAAACATCAGGTTGGTGGCTCCAATGGCGACACTCTGCAAATCACCCGAAACTTTGCTGAATCCGGCCTGAGCGAAGATATCGTTGAGGTAATAAAGCAATCCGTTGATGCCTGTGAATTGATTAAAAATAGCAATCGAAACGGCCAGAAATATCGGATAGCTGAATTTTTTACTGAACAGAACTTCCTTGCCGTTTTCCTTTTCCGATTTTATGGAATCCAATATTTCGTCAATTTCTTTCTCCACAAATTCTTCGCCTGTCAAAATTAAAACGGCACGGGCTTCGCCAATCATTCCCATTTTTACCAGCCAGCGCGGACTCCGTGGAATAAAAAACAGCGTTATGAAAAACAAGACAGAAGGAATAGCCATCACTCCAAGTTTCCAACGCCATTCCACATCGCCTAATGCCAAAAGGCCAACCAGGTAGTTTGAGAAATAAGCCATCAGGATTCCAAGAACCACGTTGAACTGAAACATCCCAACCAGACGGCCACGGTATTTTGCCGGAGCAATTTCAGCAATATACATCGGCCCAACTACCGAAACACCGCCAACGGCGATACCTCCAAGGAAGCGGAAAAAGAGCAGCGAAATCCAGCTGAACGAAAAGGCACATCCCAAAGACGACAATGCGTAAAAAACTGCGAGATAAAATAAAATTTTCCTGCGTCCGTATAAATCGGCAGGTTTCCCAACCACCATCGTGCCGACGATGGTACCCATCAATGCAATGGAAACCGTGAAGCCAAGCCAGAATTTATCCAGGTTGTAAAGTTTTTCGAGTGCTGAAGTTGCTCCGGCAATCACGGCGGTATCGAATCCGAACAGAAAGCCACCAAGTGCGGCGCTGAGGGTGATAAAGATCAGGCGTTTGTTTAGTTTCATGATTTCAAACTTCGGAATTAGGTTTGGTAACCATCAAAAATAAAGAAATAATATTCCGAAAGCCCAACCACTTCAATATATTTCTTTTTCTATCCTCCTGAATTTTTAGAGGCGAACTCCCTATATTTGCAGTTGAGTCATCATTCATGATGGCCGTCGAACTTTAAATTCAGCAAAAAAAACAGTTATGACTCTGATTAAATCAATTTCAGGAATTCGCGGAACCATAGGTGGAAGGCCCGGCGAAGGTTTAAGTCCGCTTGATGTGGTAAAATATACTGCTGCCTATGCAGAATGGGCGAAACAGCAACATGTCGGACAATCGACAACCATCGTGGTTGGGCGCGATGCCCGCATTTCAGGTCCGATGGTGCAATCGCTGGTGGTGGCAACTCTTTCAGGAATGGGCTGCATGGCGGTCGATCTGGGAATGGCCACGACTCCAACTACCGAAATCGCCGTCAAAGAAGAAAATGCACAGGGAGGAATTATCCTCACTGCAAGTCATAATCCGAAACAGTGGAATGCCTTGAAATTGCTCAATCAGGATGGTGAATTCCTGAATGCTTCAGAAGGTGCTCTGGTTCTGGAAATTGCTGAAAATGAATCCTATAGTTTTGCCGGAGTAGATGATTTGGGAGAAGTATTTGCCAAAGATTATACCGATATTCATATTCAGCAGGTACTCGCTCTGGAGCTGGTTGATGTGGATGCCATCCGGAATGCTGATTTTAAAGTAGCAATCGATGCCGTAAATTCAGTTGGTGGAATTGTAATTCCTGCTTTACTGAGGGCATTGGGTGTTTCCGAAATCGTGGAGATTAACTGTGATGCCACCGGCCATTTCGCGCATACTCCTGAACCGCTTCCTGAAAACCTGGTTGAAACGGCGGAAATCATCCGCGAAAACAGCGTGGATGTTGGTTTTGTGGTCGATCCGGATGTGGACCGTCTGGCAATTATCAGCGAAGACGGATCGATGTTCAACGAAGAATATTCTCTGGTTTCGATTTCTGATTATGTGTTGAGCCAGACTCCCGGAAACACGGTTTCCAACCTTTCCTCTTCACGTGCTTTGCGCGATATTACCGAAAGATATGGCGGAACTTATTCAGCCGCGGCAGTTGGCGAAGTGAATGTGGTGGCCAGAATGAAAGCGACCAAGGCTGTAATTGGTGGCGAGGGGAACGGTGGTATTATCTATCCTGCTTCGCATTACGGCCGTGACTCATTGGTTGGAATTGCCTTGTTTTTGACTTTACTTGCCAAATCCGGGTTGAAATGTTCTGAATTGCGGAAAACTTATCCCGATTATTTTATTTCAAAAAATAAGATTGAACTCACTCCTGAAATTGATGTGGATGGCATTCTTGTTCAGATGAAAGAAAAATACAGTCAGGAGCAGGTGACTGATATCGATGGTGTAAAAATTGATTTCGCCGACCGCTGGGTTCATTTGCGAAAATCGAATACCGAGGCCATTATCCGGATTTACGCCGAAGCTCCTTCGATGGCTGAGGCAGAACAGCTGGCACAATCCATTATTCAGGATATTCGAATGCTGATTGCATAAGATAAGAAATCTAAATATCTTAGGGAAATACGACTAAACGAACAGGATTTCAACTATTTGAGAAAGCGGTTATTTATATTAGTTGAAGCTTTTATTCATATATTTACGAAAAATAAATGCCATGATCATAGAACGAACAACAAATGAAATAATCTTTCGATTGCCGAGCAGTACAAATGTGGATGACCTTCAGGATTTGGCCGATTTGCTTGAATTTAAGGAGATTGTTAAAAAATCAAAAGCCTCACAGAAAGATGTTGATAATCTTGTGTCCTCGATCAAGAAAGGACGTTGGGGCAAAACCAAGCTGCAATTGGATGCATGAGAATTGTAATTGATACAAACATTGCCTTTAGTGCTATCCTGAATACAGATAGCAGGATAGCCCGAATTCTGCTTCATCCCAGAAGTAAGTTCAACTTTTATGCTACTGAACAGTTGATTAAGGAAATTGAAGAACATCGGGAAAAGATTCAGAAATTAGGAGCTTACGACAATTATGAAATTAACAGGTTAATAAAGCTCATTACCGACAGAATCCGGTTTATCAATGTGAAACTTATACCCGAAGTTTCATACCGGACTGCAGAAAAGCTTACTCATGATATTGATATTGACGATACAGAATTTATTGCTCTTACTGAGCACATCAGAGGAAAATTCTGGAGTGGTGATAAAAGTCTTCAGAAGGGACTTTTGAAAAAAGGATGGAATAAGTTTATCACAACTGACGAACTTTTTGAAAGACAATTGAGAAAAGGTCGAAGATAAAGAGGATGGTATTACTTTTTATAACGAAATGGTTTTTCTTAATTTGTTTTTTCCGGTTTTACCAAATGGTAATGGGAAGTCAATTCTTTTAGCTGGCGCCTTTCTTCGCGCCTAATCACATTGTTCGTATTTCTTCCAAAGTTAAACTTAAACGTTGGGCCGAAATACGGGCTGAATCCTTTGTAATGTGTACCATTTTCTTCAATAAAATAGGTCATGGTCGATTTCTTGTCGTAACCTGTAAGTTTCTCTTTTGGTGCCAGTTGATTGACCAAAATCATCGTACTGTCAAGATATTTTTTTTCCTGTTTACTTTTATCCAAAACATCAACCTGCAGCAGTTCATGTACTTCAGGCTCGAGAACAAAATACTTCCGGTTGTCATTTTTGTTGACAAACATCTTTTTGTAGGCAATGTGATAGATGAGCAGCGAATCCTTCACAGCAAATTCAGACTGAAAAAAACCTTTCTTATCGGTATGTATTAATTTGCCGGTTTTAACATTGATAATAGCAGCTCCTTGAACAGGAACAGAATCGCTGTTCAACACAATTCCGGAAATCAGAATCCGCCCTGTATTCTGAGAATAGCCATTCAGAATAAAAAAGAGACAAACCAGAAATAGAGTATATCGCATAGTGTATTGGATTGCTACAATAAAAGTACATTATTTCGGGCTTAAAAAATCAAAAAGAGTCAAAAGAATTATTAATGCCTGAATAGATTGGGAAGACTTCAAAACATACTTAATAAAAATGGGAGATGTAACAAAACAATTAGTTTGAATACCTATTTGGCATTATTGTTGAACGAGCCGCACGGTTGTATGAAAACAAGACTTTCCGGTTTGAAATGAACAAAATAAAATCTGTGGTGTCAAAAGAAAGATCTATTTTTGTGCTCGTTCTTCAATTTAAGATAAACCAACTAAAACTACCTGATAATTTTGAACCATGAATATCAAAAAGATCCTGATCATAGCCAGTTCTGCTATTTTGCTGCTTCTACTTTTTTTTCTTCTCCGGAAAGGAGAAACTGATTTCAGCCAGATTACCGTGAAGGTGTCACGGGGCACTTTTAATGCCTTTGTCTTTTCATCCGGTCAGCTCGAATCAGAGAAATCCGAATCCATTAATATTCCGGAAAAGCTGAAAGACCGAAATCTGCGCATTTGGGAACTGACAATCACCCACATGGTGGATGAAGGAACTCTGGTTGATTCGGGTGATTATGTCGCAACGCTCGATCATACTGCCGTTGAAGAACAGATCAAATTGGCTCAGGATGAGATGGATCGGACATTGTCTGAATTTGAGGACAGTAAAATTGATTCCAACCTAAACCTGAGTAATCAACGCGATGTGATTGTAAATGCCCGTTTGGATCAGGCTGAAAAAAAGATCATCATGGAGGAATCAGTCTATGAATCTCCTTCCATTCAGAAAAAGGCCAGTATGGATATGGATAAGGCCAAGCGCCGTTTAGAGCAGGAACAAAAAGCATATGTGCTGAAAAAACAACAGGAAGAAAATCGTGTCGACCGGAAATACATCAGCTACCGACAAGTACTGGAACGTTCGCAGGAACTTAAAAAACTGTTTAATTCGCTTGAGATCAATGCCCCGAAAGCCGGAATTATCACCTATTTCAAATTTCCGTGGGGCGAAATTATCAAAACTGGTTCCAAGGTTGGACCTTATAATTCGGTTATCGCTACCATTCCTGAAATGACCAACCTGATTTCGAGAACCTACATCAACGAAATTGATATTTCGAAAGTGAAAGTCGGACAGAATGTAAAAGTTGGTATCGACGCTTTTCCTGAGAAACAATTGTCAGGTCAGGTCATTGCAGTGGCAAATATTGGTCAGGCCATGCCAAACAGCGACGCCAAGGTTTTTGAGGTTAAAATAAAAATCTTCGAAAAAGACAAGGAATTAAAACCGGCCATGACCACCAGCAATGCCATCGAAGCAGGCTCATTTGCCGATACCCTCATGGTTGCGACCGATGCCATTTTTGAAAACGACAGCATGAAGTTCGTTTACGTTGGGAAGGAAAAGCCAGTAAAGCAGATCGTTTGGCTGGGTGACGAAAACGAAAATACGGTACTCGTTAAAAAAGGACTGAAAGCCGACGATGTGGTTTGGCTAACTGAACCGGCCAACGCGGCAGAATTGAAACTTGCAGGTATTGATATCTATAAGGAGATTAAAAAGGAAAAGGAAAATGCCAAGGTTCTTGCCGAAAAAGAAAGACAGGAAATGCTTAAAAAGCAACCTGAAACCATTCCTGCTGCAGGTCAGGGACAGATGATGCCGGGCATGATGCAAGTCAAATAATGTTCTCAATAAACTTAACTAAGAAGATGATTTTTAAAAAATACTTTCATGATATAGTCATTGGTTTTGAGGCTATTATTGACAATAAACTTAAATCGATTTTAACTGCTTTGGGGATTATTTTCGGTGTGGCTGCGGTAATCAGCATGCTTGCCATCGGAAATGGAGCCGAACAGGAAATTCTGGAGCAGATTAAAATGGTTGGCGTGAATAACATCATTATCACACCTACCGAAATTACCGGCAGCGAAAATACTTCGGACAGTCAGAATGAAAAAGCCGGAGCCAAAAAGTTTTCCCGGGGATTAACTTTGCTCGATCTGCAAGCCATTCAGGAAGTTGTACCAACAGTGAACATGCTCAGTCCGGTTATTTCATACAATTATTCAGCCATTATCGATGGTAAAAGTAAACCGGTGGTACTCGAAGGTGTCAATACGAATTACTTCAGCCTGTTCAATATCAGTCTTCAGTCGGGAGAGGTTTTTAACCATTTGCAGTCGGAAGCCGGGTTGCCTGTTTGTGTGATTGGGGACAACATTAAAACCGTATTTTTCAATCAGGAAAATCCAATTGGAAAACACATCAAATGTGGTCAGATCTGGCTGAAAATTGTGGGAGTGGTCGAACGCCGTGATTTTACGGCTTCTGCTTCCGATGAGATGGGGATCAGCAGTTCGGACAATAAGATTTTTATTCCGGCACAAACCATCCTGATGCGATTTAAAAACCGGGCATTGATTCGCGCTGACGAAGTTGAACGATCGAGTGCGCGTCGCAGGATGGTCGAAACCACCACCAAAACCGCTTCTGATGACAAAAATCCCAATCAGCTTGATAAAATCATTCTTCAGGTAAAGGAAACCGAGCAATTGGGTTCAACAGCCAATATTGTGAAGCGAATTTTATTACGCCGGCATTCGGGATTGTACGATTTCGAGGTTACCATTCCTGAATTATTACTGAAACAGCAGCAGCGAACCAAGAAAATCTTCAACATTGTGTTGGGAGCGATTGCTGGTATTTCACTAATTGTTGGTGGAATCGGTATTATGAATATCATGCTGGCTTCGGTGATGGAGCGAATCCGCGAAATCGGAACCCGGCAGGCCATTGGTGCTTCGCGTAAAGATATCGTAGCTCAATTCCTTGCAGAATCAACACTGATAAGTATTTCCGGCGGAATCATCGGAATCATTCTTGGTGTTGCACTTTCGAAGATCATTACTGCCGTTTTTGATATTAAAACCATCGTTTCGTTCTTCAGCATTTTTATTGCTTTCGGTGTTTCTGCATTGGTGGGAATCATGTTTGGATACATGCCTGCCAAACGCGCTGCTGATAAAGATCCTGTTGAATCGCTGCGTGCCTAAAAACAATTCAAATTCAATTAAATCATTCGAAATGAAGAAAATAATCATCATCCTGATCATCCTTATTTCAGGAGTTTTTCAGAATGTAAGTGCCCAAAAAGTATCAATTAGCCTAAGTTTAAACGAAGCAATAAAGATTGCAGCTCAGAAATCACTGGATGCTTTCAGGAATAATAATATGTATCTCTCAAGTTACTGGGAGTTTCGGTATTACAAAGCCGATAAATTACCCAGCCTGAATTTAAATACAACTCCACTGGATTACAACCATTACAGAAAACTCCAATATAACAGCGAGAACATGAAAGATGAGTACGTACTTCGGGATTATTTCAATTCGGATGTATCACTTCAGGTTAACCAGAAAGTAGGATTGACCGGAGGAAGTTTCTTTGTGAATTCGACACTCGGAATGGTGCGAAATTTAAGTGGAGAGGTGAGTACTTCATTTCAGGCAACACCCGTTAATATTGGTTATTCTCAGGAACTTAACGGATACAATGACTTGAAATGGCAGTCGAAGCTTGAACCTATAAAATTTGAGAAGGCAAAGAAAGCGTTTATCCAGTCGCAGGAAAATCTGGCCATGAAAAGTACTGCCATGTTTTTCGATCTGGTTGAGGCTCAGATTCAACTGAAGATTGCACAAAACAACATGGCAAATGCCGATACCCTTTATAAGATAGGGAAGGGGCGTTTTCAGGTTGGAACAGTAACTCAGGACGAACTTTTGAACCTGGAGTTGGGTCAACTGAATTCGCAGCAGGCGTTGAACAAGGCCAATTTGGAAGTTCAGCGCGCTCAGTCGGGACTGAATTCGTATCTCGTGATGGATAAGGAAACCCTGGTTAATTGCGAGGTTCCATCCCGAATTCCGTCACTTCAAATTCTGGCCGATGAGGCACTTTCACGCGCATTGAAGAATAACCCTGATATCCTGGATGAGGAACAGCAAATGCTTGAGCAAGATCGTATAGTTGCCCAGACCAAATCGCAGACCGGCCTAAATACAAGTTTGTATGCTGCATTTGGGCTGAACCAGTCAGCCGACAATTTCGACCTGATTTATGATAATCCGGATCAGAGCCAAAGGTTTAAAATTGGGTTGAGTGTTCCGTTGGTGGACTGGGGTCGCCGGAAAGGCCGGTTATTGATGGCCGAATCGACACGTGAAGTAGCTAATGCACGCGTTCGACAGTCACGGATTGACTTCGAACAAAATGTTTTTCAGTCGGTTATGGAGTTTAATCTTCAGGCTGAACAGGTTCGGAATGCTGCAAAAGCTGACACCGTTGCTCGAAAAGGATATGAAGTTACTTTTCAGCGTTTTCTGATTGGGAAAGTGGATGTGATCAAGTTAAACCAGGCACGTAACGACCGCGAATCGGCACGGCGGGCATACATTGGGGCAGTAAATACCTACTGGAGTTATTTTTACCGCTTGCGAATGCTTACACTTTACGATTTTGTGAAGGGTGAGGACCTGACTGCAGAGTATGACAAAATCATAAAAAATTAGGCTGACATGATTAAAAAAAAGAAATATATCTACCTGGGTTCAGCAGCAGTTGTTTTAATCATAGCGGCTTATCTGGTTATTCAGGTAAAACCGGGAAACGAGAAATCGAGAAAGATAAAAAAAGGCAATCTGGAAGTCGTTGTCAGTTGCAAAGGCGAGGTGAAGGGTGAAAAATACACCGAAATTAATCTGCCGGATCTTATTTGTGATGAGGAATTGCATGTTTATCAATTCAAAATAGCAGATGCCATCCTGGAGGGAAAAGCAGTTAAGAAAGGCGATTACATAGCTAAACTCGACGACAGTCAACTTCAGACCAATATGCGTGATATCCAGCAGGAGAAGGAAAAAATGGATGCCGATCTGCGGAATGTTGTGCTTGACAGTGCCGTAAATCTTTCGCAGAAACGGGAAGCCATCAACAATGCCAAACTCGATCTGGAATACCTGAAAATTGACTTGGAACAGTCGAAATACGAATCGGAAGCATACCAGCGTAAAACCCAAATGAATTTTGAGAAGGCCGAAATAGAAGTGGATAAAATCAGGCGAAATTATTTACTCGACCGAAACCGGCTAAAACTTCAGGTAACCCGTTACGAAGACCGTGTGGCCGATCGCAATCAACGGATCGCAAAATATCAGGCAGCACTTGTTTTAACAACCATAACCACTCCGGAAGACGGGATCGTCATGTTTACCAAAGACCGGAATGGAAAAGCATACGGAAAAGATTCGCAGATTGATATCTGGCGGCCTTCCATTGCCACTTTGCCAGATATGTCGGTAGCTATAACCGAGACCTTTGTCAGGGAAATCGATATTTCGAAGATCGAAATGGGTGACAGTGTCCGCATCTCCATTGAAGCTCTGCCCGATAAAGTTTTTTATGGAAAGGTGATTAAAATTGCCAATATCGGTGAAGATCATCAGGATTTTGACATGAAGGTTTTCAGGGTGCTCATCCGCTTCGAACGTTCGGATAAAGATATGAAACCCGGCATGAATGCGAACAGTGATATCATTGTGGCCTCCTATCACGACCAGCTTTTGGTACCTAAAAAGTCTATTTTCTCGCAAAAAGGTAAGCCAGTTATTTACCTGAAAAAGGGCGGAAATATTACTGAACTCCCAATTCAAGTGGTTGCCGAAAACGACCAGTTCTGCGTGGTTAAAAATGATATCAAGGAAGGCGATGTGGTTTTGCTTTATCAGCCTGAAGAATATAAAGTTGAAATGGAGAAAGTTGCCGGCAAATAGTAGTTTAACTTATTTCCATTTTTCTTACTTTTGAAACAAAAAAGATATGAATACTCAGTCGATCACGATAGATTTTCCTTCTGATCTGCTTCTCGCGTTGAACGAGACAGAGTCTGAATTAAAGCAAGGCATAAAGATTTCTTTAGCAATTAGATTATTCCGTTTGCAGAAATTGACCATTGGAAAAGCAGCTCAATTGTGTGGGCTCTCCAGATTTCAATTTGAAACAATTCTTTCTGAAAACGATGTGCCAATATCAAATCTCACAATTACTGATGTGTTGAAGGATATTGAAAAGCTGAAGTGAGATGAAAAATGGACTTGTAATATCAGATTCAGGCCCGATATTCTCCCTTGCTTTAATCGACAGGCTTGACATTTTGGACGCATTATTTAATAAAGTGTGCATTCCTCCGGCTGTATGGGAAGAGATTACATATGATGTAACAAAGTCAGATTACCAGTTAATTTCCGCTTTCTTCAGAAATAGAATACAGCCAATCAAGGGTTTTAATGAGTTATTATTTATCATGGATTCAGGCGAATCCGAATCAGTAATGCTTTACAAGGAGATTTATGCAGATTTTTTACTGATTGACGATAAAAAAGCAAGGAGCATTGCTGAGAATTTGGGGGTAAATTGTATTGGTGTAATCGGTTTGTTGTCTGTTGCCCGAAATAGAGGATTTATTAAAGAATTGAAACCATTGTTCGAGACCTTTCTTCAAAATAAAAGATTCTATTCTGTTGAATTGTTGAATGCAATCCTTTCTACGTTTGACGAGGATAGAATCAGCATCCCAACAAAATAAAATCAGATTAGCCAGCCTAACGAAATTGTTCCGAACTCCCGTTTTGTGGTGTGAATGCTTTTTGTACTTTTGACAACCTAAATGCACCAAAAACCTAAATTCAATTGATGAAATCCGTATTGTTTATCTTGCTTTTACTCGTTAATTTCTTTTCCTACTCCACACAAAAGCATTTCCCCGGCATTAAAAATTTGTCCAATGATTCCGTTGTTCACAAAAACAACGAAAACTATATCCTTCACATCAAAAAAGCTACAGCTCCCATTAAAATTGATGGATTGATCAGCGAGCCTGACTGGGAAACAGCTGAAAAAGCCAAGGATTTCCGTTTGGTTCTGCCGGTTGATACAGGTTTTGCGAAATCACCTTCCGAAGTAGTGATGACCTATGATGAAAAGGCATTTTATCTGGGTATTACTTTTTTCGACACAGTACCTGGTAAGCGGATTGTTGAATCCTTCCGGCGTGATTTTATCTTTGGAAATAACGACAATGTACTGGTGTTTTTCGATACTTTTTGTGATCAAATCAATGGGTTTTCGTTCGGGGCATCGGCTTCCGGGGCAAAATGGGATGGAACCATGTCGAATGGCAGTGGAGTTAACCTGAACTGGGACTGCAAATGGGATTCAAAAACCACACAGTATCCTGATCGATGGGTGACTGAGATGAAGATTCCATTTCGGTCAGTCCGATTTAAATCAGGAACCGATAAATGGTACGTCAATTTTAGCCGGCTCGATCTGAAAACCAATGAAAAGTCTGCATGGGCGCCGGTTCCACGCCAGTTTCCAACAGCCAGTCTGGCCTATACCGGGGTTTTGCAATGGGATCAGCCGCTGCCCAAATCAAAAATGATGTTTTCTGTCATTCCTTATGTTTTTGGCAGTACTTCCACCAATTTCGAACCCGGTGGCAAAAAGGTACATAAAGAAGAGTTCGGTTTTGATGCCAAACTTGGAATCAGCACTTCGATGAACCTCGACCTGACGTACAATCCCGATTTTTCGCAGTATGAAGTCGATCAGCAGGTGACCAATCTCGACCGTTTTGAATTATTCTTTCCTGAAAAGCGGCAATTCTTTCTGGACAACAGTGACCTGTTTTCGAATTATGGATTTGCTAATGTGACTCCATTTTTTTCCAGACGGATCGGACTTGACGCTCCGGTTCTGGGAGGTGCCCGGTTAAGTGGAAAGTTAGGGAACAACTGGCGTTTGGGAGTACTTGATATGCAGACAGAGCAGACTGATGACCAGCTTTCCCGTAATTTTTTTGTTGCCGCACTGCAGCGTAAAATATTTGCGCGTTCGAATATCGGGGTGATCCTGGTTAACAAGGAATATTCCAATGAGCCTGAAGGCAGCAATTTCAACCGGGTTGCCGGTATCGATTACAACCTGGCCAGCAACAACAATGCCTGGACCGGTAAATTGTTTTATCACCGTTCATTCAGCCCGGTAAATCCCGGCAAACAATTTGCGCAGGGGGCATCGCTTGCTTACAATACCCGCAGGATACATGCAGCTTTAAATCAGGCCAGTGTAGGCGAAAACTATGACGCCGAAGTAGGATATGTGCAGCGTAAAGGCTATAATTTATTTGATCCGCAGTTCAGTTTCCTTTGGATTCCAAATAAGCTGGTGGTCAGCCATGGAATAGTGACAGAGGCGTCGTATTATTTCGATCCGAATTACAAGCAAATAGACCATGTAAATCTGCTGATGTACAAACTGGAATTTAAAAACCGCAGTATTTTGGATGGTGGAATAAAGGATTTTTATACTTATTTGCAACAGGATTTTGATCCGACTCACATAAGTGATGCTGTGTTGAAGAAAGGTACGGATTACAATTATCGGGCAATATTTGTTGAGTATTTTTCGGATACCCGTGCAGTTTTTAATTACGCAGCCACGGCTGCAACCGGCAGCTTTTACAATGGAAACATCAGCCTGATTGATGGTCACATGACCTACCGTTTTCAGCCCTATCTGAATATGACGCTCAACTTTTCGTACAATGACATTTTACTTTCTCCTGAATTCAAGCATGCCAAATTTCTATTGCTGGGGCCAAAAATCGACCTGACACTGAGCGACAAGGTTTTCTTTTCAACCTTCGTTCAGTATAACGAACAGATCAAAAACATGAACGTGAACATGAGGTTTCAATGGCGGTACAAGCCGGTATCCGACTTTTTTATCGTGTATACAGGAAACTATTTCATTAATGACTGGAGTCCGCGAAACCGGGCACTGGTTTTGAAACTGAGTTACTGGTTTAATTGACAGCCTCCCCTGACAGGCAACCCCTCCCAAGGAGGGGCTAAAAATGCAACTATTCAGTGTATTCGTTTTTGAAAGTAGTGATTATAAAAAAATGCTATCCTGATGTCACACCTTTGACATGTCTTTTTGAAAAAGAATTGAAGGTTAACGAGAATGAAAACACCCTGAAAGGGCAGATGATTCTAGCCCAGGGCATCGCCCTGGTTATAAGGGCGAATAGGAAAATCGTCCGCGAGATAACATTCATGAAAGAGAAATTCGTAATTCGGACGAAAAAGAAATCCTCATGTTTTCCGAAAATGAAGTTCTGCATTGCCGTCCGAAAGGAATAATTCATTTTATTCATCGAATTCCCCCCGCCTGCGGCAGGCAGGGCGGACGGTTTTTCTCTGGCATCCTATACCCCTGGGCTGAATTATACTGGCCTTTCAGGCCGGAAAACAAAGTCTTGATTTGTTTAAATAGCTTTTTGGGGAAAGTTAGGGAAGGCTGATCACATTCACTTCGCGTTCCAGTTCAACGCCAAATTTATCCTGAACTGATTGCCGGATTTCTTCTGAGAGTTCAAATATTTCCTTGCCGGTGGCATTTCCGTAGTTGACCAAAACCAAAGCCTGTTTCTCATGTACCCCAACATCACCACGGCGAAATCCTTTCCATCCGCATTGTTCAATCAGCCAGCCTGCCGCTAATTTCATCCAGTTGTCAGGAGCAGGATAGTTTGGCATATTCGGATAAATATTCAAAAGCTGGGTCGCCTGTGCTTCGTCAATAACCGGATTTTTAAAGAAACTTCCGGCATTTCCGAAAATTTTCGGATCAGGTAATTTCGATTCACGAATGCCGATAACTGCTTTACGGATATTTCGAAGATTGATGGCTCCGAGTTTTTCAGTTTCGGCGTTCAGTTCACCGTAATTCAGGATGTATTCCGGAAACTTATCCAATTTAAAAACGACACTTGTGATGATAAAACTATTTTTCAATTCATTTTTGAAAATACTGTCGCGATAGGCAAATTGGCAATCAGCCGATTCGATGACATTTTCGGTCACTGTTTCAAGGTTGAAGCCGGTCACCGATTCAATCTGATTCTGAATTTCCATTCCGTAGGCACCAATATTTTGCACTGCTGCTGCACCGACTTTGCCGGGAATCAGCGATAAATTTTCAATACCACCCCAACGGTTGAAAACTGCATATTCCACCAGCTCGTCCCAAACCACACCTGCACCCACTTCGAGCCAAATGTTGTTCCGGTCTTCATGAACGATCTTTATTCCAGGAATATTCGGATTGATGATCAGTCCCGGAAAATCGTTCACAAACAGCAGGTTACTTCCGGAGCCAATTATCAGCAATTGCAGGTTTTGCCAATCTTTATTGGTAGCCAGAAATCCGGCCAAATCTTCCGTTTCTGTGAATTCGAAATAGTATTTCGTGCTTGCTTCCGTGCCAAAAGTATGAAGTTTTTGGAGCTGAAAATTGGAGTAGGAGCGGATCATCTGAATTATTTTTCAGCAAATATAACAGAAGATCGTCCTTTTTCGTTTACCTTGGCGATATCAATCTACAGAAAAAGTTTTGAAGAAAGTTTCGCTCAGCGTAATCAATGATTTGGTGACCGATAACCGGGTACACAAAGTGGCGGTAAGTTTGCGGAAAATGGGATTCGAACCCATTCTGGTTGGTCGCTTATTGCCTGAAAGTGATTCTGTTGGCCGTGATTACCGGACCCACCGGATGAAACTTCTTTTCAGGAAAGGTCCTTTTTTTTATCTGGAATACAATCTTCGGCTATTCTTCTGGCTGATGAAAACCGAGATTGATATTCTGGTTGCCAACGATCTGGATACCCTTCCGGCAAATTATCTGGCCAGTCGAATCAAATGCAAAACGCTTGTTTACGACAGCCACGAGTATTTTACCGAAGTCCCTGAATTAATTGGACGGCCGGTCATCAAAGCCATTTGGACCGGAATTGAAAAGCTGCTGGTTCCCCGGGTTGAGGCCGCCTATACCGTTTGCGACTCCATTGCTGAAGTTTACCGGGATTTGTATCAGGTGAATTTTAAAGTGATCCGGAATCTGCCTGTTTGTTCTGAATCGGAAGCAAGTCTGGCAGAGCCAAAAGTTGAGACGAAATTGGCAAAAATAATACTTTACCAGGGAGCTTTGAATCTTGGAAGAGGCATCGAAGCAGCTATCCGGGCGATGTACTATCTTGATGGATCCGAACTTTGGCTTGCCGGCGATGGCGATCGTACCACGCAACTGAAACAACTGGTTGCAGAACTGAAACTGGATCAGAAAGTGAAATTTCTGGGACGATTACCGCTGGCTGAGTTGAGTCAGCTTACCAGACAAGCAGATTTGGGCATTTCGCTGGAAGAAGATTTGGGATTGAATTACCGCTATGCCTTGCCTAACAAGCTTTTTGATTACATTCAAGCTGGAGTTCCCGTTTTGGTTTCGAACCTTCCGGAGATGAAAAAGATCGTGGATCATTATCAGATTGGGGCCATTGCTGATACTCACCAGAGAAAAGAGTTGGCTGAAATTATGAAAACTGCGCTTTTCGATCAGGGAAAAAGGATACTCTGGAAACAAAATCTTCAGAAAGCAGCCAAAGAGTTGTGCTGGGAAAATGAAGAGAAAATAGTTCGGACGGTTTATTTGCCTTATCTATAGTTATTTGAAATGCTTGGATTGATTTATATTTTGAAATTCGTAAAATTATTTGTCTTTTTGATTTCTATCTTTTTAATTTTTTTTAATGGAAGCATTTGACCAAAAAACGCTCCTGTATATCGTTGGAGCCATGTCGTTACTATTTGCCGGTATCATGTGGCTGTTCCATAAATTGGCACCCAGCATCAAAGGACCTTTTTATTGGTCGCTGGCTGCTTTTTCGACTGTAATCGGATCAATTCTGAATACCCTTGGTTCAGTATTAGGAGATTATATGTCAGGCACAATAGGTGGTACATTTATCGTGCTGAGTGGAGCATTTTATTTGGCAGGAATTCAGACCTATAGAGACCAGAAGATTGATTTCAGGATATTATACGCATTAATTATTGCTCAACTATTTTTCACAAACGTATTTCAATTTGTTCTTCCATTAAATTATATGCGAATGATTTCATTCTCCTTTTTTTTCATGGTTGCATCCTTACTGATTATCCGGGAGTTTTTAAAACCGGCACAAAAGCCTTATCAAATCGTGTATTATATGTGTGCTTTTGTCTTTGGAATTATGGTTATGACCTCTTTGTTCAGGATAGTCAATATTGTTATTAATGTTCTGGATAGAAGCAATCCGGTTTTTTCAGATACTTTGTTTTATTTTCTGGCGAACATTGCTCAAACTTTGCTGATGTTTTCGCTTCTATTACTTATTACAGTAAAAATGGCCGACCGATTGGAGTTAAAGATCAAGTTTCAGCGGAAATTTTTTTCAATTATTGCCCATGATTTGAACGGTCCTGTTGGAATGATGAATGTTATGCTTGCAATGGCCAATAAAGGAAATTTGATGGATTCGATGGAGCAACATCAGATGTATGCGAAAGTCGAGCAATTAAGCAGCTCAACCTACCACTTGCTTAATAACTTGTTGCATTGGTCACGTAATCAAATGGAAGACTTACATCCTTTTGTCCGGAATTTTGATTTGACTAAAATGATCCGGAAAAATATTAATTTAATGCAACAGATTTCCGAATCCAAAGCGATAACCTTTGCCTTTGATGAAATACCTGAAATGTACTGCCAGGCTGATGTTCAAATGACGGATACCGTTGTTCGAAACCTGATCTCAAATGCCATTAAATTTTCTCATTCAGGAGGAATTATCCGGATTTCAATCGAAAATTCGGGAATATTTCGAGTTTTCAGGATTGTTGATAGTGGAACAGGAATAAGTGATGAAGTGAAAAAAAATCTGTTCAAATTCATGGAAAACAGTTCTGTTCCAGGAACATCAGGCGAAAAAGGAACCGGTCTTGGACTTGTTCTTTGCAAGGAATTTGTTGAATTGAATAAAGGATCGATAGTTATTAACAGCAATTTGGGCGAAGGCACTGAAGTTGTCGTTAGCTTGCCTGCAACTACAGGCATTTAATCCAATCGGGTGATATTTACCCCTGATCTTCCTTCCTTTTAATTACCGTTTCGTAGATTTTTTGTTCATCAACGGTTACAATCCGTGCCGGGAATTTACGGATCAGCGGGTAATCGTGGGTTGCAATAACGATCGTTTTCCCCTCGTCGTTCAGGTCTTTGAAAATCTGCAGCAACTCGATTGAAGTCTGAGGGTCAAGGTTCCCTGTTGGTTCGTCAGCCAGAATAATTTCAGGATTATTAAGCAAAGCCCTGGCAATGGTCACCCGTTGCATTTCTCCGCCTGACAACTGGTGCGGCATGGATTTCGATTTGTGAGTCATTGCCACCATTTCAAG
>CAILJH010000032.1 GCA_903834475.1 uncultured Prolixibacteraceae bacterium
CCATAGCATGTATCAGATCACATATATGTTGCCAGAATCAAAACATTCCAAATCGCAGCTTCTAAAAATGGATGATCTGCAAGCCGAACTTTATCAAATTATCTTGAAAAATTTTTCGGGTGTCCCATAGCGGAAAACAACGGGCGCAAAAAACGGGCACAATAATCTAAAATTGGCCCCATTACCTTCAATTTCAATATACGATTCTTTTACTTTTGGCGGACTTTAGTCGATTTGGAAAATTCTGAATATTTCGCAGAGGACAAATTTTATCTATGATAAACTCTCCTTAAGAATCCTTCATTCCACTGCATAAATTACAGGAAATAATGGCATCGATTTCTTCTTCTAAACATTTATTTTCCCAGACAGCCTTTGAAAAATTCTTTATCAAATTGAAAGACAGGTAATATTTCTCCTGCCTGATAAATGCCTGCATCAAATAAGGGTTTATTCGAGTCAGCCGAATTGACAGCTGTAATTTTAAACTCGGTCCTTCGGTTCGCCTGATGTTCAGTCTCTGAACAATCTACACCATCGACACATTTGTTAATCAGCATACTCTCCCCATAACCTTTATAAGTTAACCGGCTTGCATCAATTCCTTTTTCGATCAGGTATTTAACAGCGGCATCGGCACGTTTCAGCGAAAGTTCGTTGTTGTATTTGGCCGAAGAGCGCGAATCGGTATGCGAACCTAATTCCACACTGATAGGGTAGTTTTTAAGAAGATCAACCAGTTTATCAAGCGATGGCTTGGCATCGTCACGAATGAACCATTGATCGAGGTCGTAATAAATATTTTCGACAAGAAATACCTGATTGAGTGCATATTTACCAAGAAGCAAGTCGCGTGGTGCATTTAACTTTAATGAGGATTCGCCAGGAAGAATATTGAAATTCAGGCAATCGGCAAAATAGTTGGATTTCATCGCTTTGGCTATATATTCCGTTCCTTTTGTAATTGGTACTTCAAAAAATCCTGCAGTATTGGTTTTCAAAACAAGCACTTCGTTCGTTGCCGTGTTCAGCAAAAAAACGGTCGCCGAGTCAAGTGGAAGTTTTGTCTTACTATCCTTCACATAACCAGCTAATTCGAGAGCTGTCTCTGGCACAACAGGAGTGCGTCGATAATTTACAAACGTGTAAATATCATCGGAACCCAAGCCTCCAGGGCGGTTTGAACTAAGAAAACCTTCGGTCAGATCGTTATTAAAAACAATGGAAAAGTCGTCGTAAGGAGAATTTAACGGAAGTTTCAGGTTCCATGGTGCGGTCCATTTGCCATTTACCAATTTTGATTCGTACAGATCAAGACCGCCAAATCCGGGCTGTCCGTCGGATGAGAAAAATAAGGTGGAATCGTTGGCAAGGACAGGGAACACTTCATTGCCAAAGGTATTCATTTCAGCACCTAAATTCTTAGGTTCAGTCCACTCGTTATTCATGAGTTCAGAACTATACAAATCACTTTGCCCCATTCCACCAGGCTTGTTCATCGAAAAAATCAGTTTCCGGCCATCTCCTGAAATTGCCGGATGGCCAACAGAATACGTATCACTATTATAAGGGAAAGCTTTGAAGCTTACCTTTTTCTCATCCGAAAGATCAGCATAAAATATCTTCAGGTAATTTGTCCGGATGTCTGAGCTGTCTGTTTTGGTCTTGTCTTTTATGGTACGGGTGGTGAATATTTGCCTGAAATCTGAGGTAAAACTTGCCGGCCCATCGTGGTATGGCTGGTTAAATGTATTTGGAAGTTTTTCGGGAATCGTCATTCCGTTCCAAATGTTGTTGGGCAAAACTGGTTTTGATGAATACAGATCAAGATAACCGAAGCTTGTCCATAGATAGTTTTTGTCGTTTATCATGTCGATATCCCGATCGGACGTAAAAATCAATTTGTCTTTATAAAAAATCGGGCCAAAGTCTGAATAGATCGAATTCAGCGAGGTGGCATTTTTAATTTCAGCAGAAGGAGGTAATGCATTCCATGGTTTGATGTTACGGCAATATTCTGCATAAATATTTCCTCTGACATCGGTTGGGGCCTTTTCAGCATAGCTCCGGAAAGCTTTTTCTGCTTCGGCGTATTTAGCCATAGTGCGCAATGATATTCCAAGATAATAATAGTTGATTGGGGCAACCTCTTTGAATTGACAGGCTTTGGTGTACCACAAACTTGCTTCGCTGACATTGTTTATCAGTCGATAGCAATCAGCCAGGCGAACAGTTGCTTCTGCACTCATTTTTTCATCCTTATTTTTTGCTGCCTTTTTGTACAACGGAATAGCCTTGCTGTACTTGAATTGTTGGAAGTAGAAATTGGCGTGTTTAATTTGAGCCGATAGTTGAATGCTGCTAAACCAGCAGATTATCAGGATTAGAAGTGCTGTTATCTTTTTCATTTCGTCAGGAATTATCTGTTTTTACTACTCAACCTTTAGAAGTAGCGCGGAGTTGTCATTCGTGATTCAAACAGCGGGAACTCGAACCCGAGCCTGATTTCGTGTGAGCCATAATTAAAGGGCTGAAGTTCGTTCAGGTACCAATCGTATGAATAGCCAAGTCTCAGTCTGTCCGATATTTTAATCTCAGTTAAGAATGTTATAGCCTTTGCCGTACGATATGAAACACCTACCCAGAATACATTGCCAAAAATAAAACTGGCATTCAAATCAAGCTGTAAGGGCGCTTTGGGTACATATTTTGCCATAACCGAAGGGCGAAAAACAATTTTATCAACCACAGGAACAGCAAAACCGCTCATGAGGTAGAAGTGTCTGGTAAGTTTGCTAAATGAAGATTTTCCATTGCTTCTGGCTAAGCCATACTCATTTTCAAGAAGTTGTTTGGAGGAAAACCCAATGTACATCCTGTTCGACTGATAATAAACTCCAAAGTTAGCATCAGGAGTTATACGTCGGACATCCTGGGGATCAAACAGATAATCCGGATGCTTCAGGTTCATTTGATTCCAGTCGAAATCGAAATATTTTAGCCCGAATTGCAATCCAAAGGCCAGAGAACCATTTCTCATATAGATACGATAGGCATAGGTTCCCATGATTCCCTGATCAATAGTTGGTCCAAGTTCATCACGAAAGACATATACTCCAAGTCCGACATTCTTATTTCGCATAGCAGTATGGGCACTAATGGTAAGTGTTTGAGGTGCCCCATCGATACCAACCCACTGAGTACGGTTCAAAACATCGATGGTAAACAATTCCTTGCTTCCCGCATAAGCCGGGTTGACAAGTAACTTGTTAAACATGTACTGTGTAAAAAGCGGATCCTGTTGTGCAAATACAGCGAACTTGCAAAATAGGAAAAACACCAGTATTATCTTTTTCATCTATCTCTTATTTTTTAATTGTCAGATAACCGCCTGTCCGGCTGGCAGGGAAACCGGACCCATCTGGGTTAAATACTCTTTCCTTTTAATAACGGTTAATTACTGCCACTTCTCAGGTTGATCCATCCGGTGTAGGTTTTAATGCCATTTATTTTAATCAAATAATAATATGTACCATCCGTAACCAGATGGCCTTGTTTGTTTTTACCATCCCAGGCCACTTTATTATTATCGTAGTTCCGGAGTTCAATGATTTTATCGCCCCAACGGTTAAAGATTGTGATTTCGTTATCCGGGAATTTTTCGATTCCGTCGATCCACCAGATGTCGTTATCACCATCGCCGTTTGGAGAAATACCGTTGCGAATATTAAGCAGATTGTCGATGTTATTTTCAATTACAATGCGTACACTGTCTTTTGCCTGACAGCCGGTTGCAACATCAGTAACTGTCAGCACCAGTTCAATAGTGCTGCTTAAATCAATCGTTTCAGTTTGGTTTGAAGTGCTGTTTTGTACCAACTCCACAGGAGACCAGTGATACGTATAATTCCCGGTTTCAGGATAAACCGAAGCAGATAAGACCGCTCTGGTATTCAACAGAATCGTATCTGATTGACCCGCATCAACGATCATTTGTTCATGATATTTGATGATCATCGAATCGGTACTCGTCTGTGAACTACTGGATCCAAGTCCTGAAACGCTTACAATAAGTTTTACGTCTCCGGTTTCATTCAATGCCGGTTTGTAAACCGGTCTCAGTGTATTTGAACCTGAAATTTCACCCAATCCATTGGAAGTCCATTGGATTTCAGAATAATAATTAGCTGAAGCACCATTGATTGTGATGTATTCACCGGCACAAGCTTCCCTGTCAGGTCCGGCAGATACAAGCGGTTTAGTTGAAAATGTAAGGATGATGGTGTCTTCTGCATTTCCTGAAGTTAATGTCAGAATAACTTGTCCCATCCGGAGGTCTGCATCACTTGGTATGTAGGTTGTATTAATCAGGCTGATGTTGTTGAAAGTTCCGGATCCATTGGTTCTCCATATTCCATTCGTTGAATTGGTGATGAACGCATTTGATAAAACAAATGGGGCCTTTCCAAATAGTACAACGTCCGGACCTGCATTAACAATAACCTTTGTTGTCAGCGTTAATACCATATCATCGCTGACTTCAAAACATGGACTTTCAGCAATTGCCGAAAGCCTGAGTTTCACACTTCCTTGTAAAATATCCGCGGCACTTGGTGTATAAGTTGGATTAATTATTGAAGCATCATTGAATGTGCCATTTCCGCTGGTCGTCCAAATGATGCTGGTTGCATCTGAAACACTTGCTGTATTCATCTGAAAGGCTGAGCCCTCGACCCATGTCGAATTTTCTCCAGCATAAACTTTTACCTGATGTGAAATGAAAAGTACCATCGCATCGCTGGCATCCATACAAGGACCAATTCCTTTTGCAGTTAAAGTCAGTGAAACGTTACCTGCAGCAATATCAGCAAAACTTGGTGTATAGCTTGGATTGACCAGATTGACATTGCTAAATAGACCGGTTCCGCTGGTCGACCAGATTTGACTGTTCCCATTTGAAACGACGGCTGAAGTTAAGCTGAATGATGATCCTTCACAGATCGTTGCATTTTCTCCGGCATTAGCAGTTGCCTGGTGCGTGATTGAAAGAATCATTTCATCGCTGACTGGTAAGCAAGGACTTTCGCTGTTAGCCGTTAAAGTCAGAATTACACTTCCCGAAGTTCTGTCACCTGCACCTGGAGTATATACCGGATGAATAGCTGATGCATCGCTGAAAGTCCCGGTTCCACTGGTGGTCCATTTCAGGCTGGCAGCATTGGAGACAGTTGAAGCATTCAGCGAATAAGCGGATCCTTCACAGATTGAAGCATTTTCTCCGGCATTGGCAGTTGCCTGATGCGTGATGGAAAGAACCATTGCATCGCTGACGGGTATGCAAGGGCTTTCGCTGTTTGCCGTTAAAGTCAGAATTACACTTCCTGAAGTTCTGTCGCCTGCACCTGGAGTATATACCGGATGAATGGCTGATGCATCACTGAATGTACCGGTTCCGCTGGTAGTCCAGATCAGGCTGGTGGCATTGGAAACAGTTGAAGCATTCAATGAATAGGCTGATCCTTCGCAGATCGTTGCATTTTCTCCGGCATTGGCAGTTGCCTGGTGCGTGATGGAAAGAACCAGTGCATCACTGACGGGTAAACAAGGACTTTCGCTGTTTGCCGTTAAAGTCAGAATTACACTTCCTGAAGTTCTGTCGCTTGTACCCGGAGTATATTCCGGATGAATAGCTGATGCATCGCTGAAAGTACCGGTTCCATTGGTAGTCCAGATCAGACTGGTGGCATTGGAAACAGTTGAAGTATTCAATGAATAGGCTGATCCTTCGCAGATCGTTGCATTTTCTCCGGCATGGGCAGTTGCCTGGTGCGTGATGGAAAGAACCATCGCATCACTGACCGGTAAACAAGGACTTTCGCTGTTTGCCGTTAATTTCAGAATAACACTTCCTGTAGTTCGGTCGCTTGCACCCGGAGTATATTCCGGATGAATAGCTGATGCATCGCTGAAAGTACCGGTTCCGCTGGTAGTCCAGATCAGGCTGGTTGCATTTGAAACAGCGGCAGCATTGGGAATAAAGGTTGATCCTTCGCAGATTGTTGCATCTGTTCCTGCATTTACAAGAACCGCATGAATTACATTGATATGAATTACATCGGTTGAACAAGCTTTTGGCAATGGAATACCGCTGTCACAGACTGATAATGTAATTTGATCGGTTCCATCATACCCTTCTTCCGGAGTATAAATGAATGCGCCTCCACTTGCTATACTGAATGTTCCATGGGCCGGGCCATTTACAGGAGTTGTGTTGACTGTCAAAAGTGTGCCATCAGGATCAGTATCGCCATTGCTGAGTATATTTCCTGTCAGGACATTGCTGCTGCAAACAGTCAGGTTTTCATCAACTGTAACCGGTAAATCGTTTACACTCTCAATGCTGATAAACAGGTCACCATTTCCCGTTCCTCCGTTTCCATCGCTAATTGTATATGAAATCGTCGGTAAAATTCCATTGAAATTTTGCACCGGAATGAATTTAAAAGTACCATTTTGTTCAATCACCAGAGTTCCCTTGTTCGGAATTACTACGGAAGTTCCAGCTGAATAGGTATTTCCATCAACAACAAATTCCGTCACGATCAAATAATCACCGTCAACATCGCTTAAATTTGAAGCAACTGTTCCATTAACCGGAGTATCTTCCGGACTTATCACATGCAGTGCCGATGCTATCGGAGAATCGTTGACCGGAGTTACTGTTATTCGTAAAGTGGCAATATTCGAAGTAGCTCCGCTATTGTCTTTCACGGTATAATTGACAGCTGTGGTCATTCCGTTGAAATTGGCAACAGGAGTGAAGGTGACGACTCCCAAATTATTGACAGAGTATGTTCCTTCGAATTCGACAGTAAAGCTATTTTGAATTCCAGCCGTTGCAGGGTCCAAATCGACTGTAGACACATTAATTATTCCATCTGAATCAATATCGTTTGCTGTTACGTTAATTGTAACTTGAACATCTTCATTGGTTGATTTTGTATCGTTCACCGCTGTTGGTGCAATATTATCCGTATTGATTACTGATACCGTCTGATCCGGCAAGGCATCGAAGTTATTATCCGAACTGGCGTCCACCACGCTCAGGGTAATGTTGTAGGTGATGTTTCCATCAATGATGTTATCATCAACACCTGTAACAGTGACGGTTTGCGGGGTGTTCCAGTTTACTGGGGTAAAGGTTAGCGTGTTTACCGAAAGCGTTCCTTCGGTCAGATCGCCGCTGGTCACGCTGATTACCACATCCGATGCAGGTGGTGCATTGAGCACTACGGTAAATGCATCGCTGGTTCCAGCTTCTGAAGTTCCGGTACTTCCACCACTTTCTGCTATAATAAAGCCGGCACAAGAATTCACGGTGACAACCGTGGCAAGCGAAGCAGCACTCTGGCATCCGCTGGCATTGGTCACCTGAACGGAATAATTTCCGGCATTGGTCACATTAATACTGGCAGTAGTTGCCGAGTTTGACCACAAATAGCTTGTTCCGGCACTTGCTGTAAGCGTTACACTGCCTCCG
>CAILJH010000033.1 GCA_903834475.1 uncultured Prolixibacteraceae bacterium
ACGAAACGCCGGTGGCTGCATACGATGATGCGTTTTCGCCCAGCAGTTTGGCCATATTGTCGCTGTAACTGCCCCTTACATGCGAAAAATTCACCCCCGCTTTTTCGATGATCGACCCGTTTTGCATCACACAGGTCAATCCATATCCAATCTCTTTTTCCCAGGTGTCTTCCGAAAATTTTCCGGTTCCGTCGGCTTCTTCCAACGTTTGGCAAATGGTTTTTTGTATGCTTTTGTAAATAGCGGCGGTTTTTGCTACAGTCACAGTTGTTGTGTTTGGATTAAAATTGTCATTCACTTCGTGTCATTCAGTTGTCATTAGCTTCGCGTCATTGTGTTATTCCGAAGTAACAATTGAATGTCAATTAATGACTACAAATGACAATTTAATGACTTTGAATTTTGCTGATCAGTTCTTCGGCAATGCTGCGTCCCTGTTTCACACGGTCGGCCATCCCGATACCGTCGCGAATGTTTCCGGCTAAAATCAGTCCGGCGTATTTCTGCTGAATCAGTTCGATCATTTCGAAACGTTTTCCGGAACTTTCGGTGTACTGCGGAATGGCTTTCGGATAGCGATGAATCCGAATCATATCCGGACTAAAGCTACGGCTGCTCATCATGCGCGGCAGTTCTTTATTCAGAAGCGTTTCGATTTCGAAATTATCCATTTTGGCAATATCCGGACGTTTGGTTCCTCCCATGAAAACAGACAACAGCGCACCGCCTTCCGGGGCACGGCCTTTAAAGAACGACGAGGTAAATAACACACCAAGTATATTTTTGTTTTCCTTTCCGGGAACCAATCCGCCAAACGCATTCAGCGACATGCCTTTCCATTTTTTAAATCCAAGCAAAACCTGAGTGACGGCAGCGTATTTTAAATCGTTGAATGGGACAACTTCTTCCTCGTTCAGGAAAGGCAATAAACCAGCCAGGGCATAGCCTCCGCAGGTGGTGACCAAATGCGAAGTTTCGAACGTAACTAATTGTTCAGGAGTGGTTACCTGCAACTGAAATCCATTGGCAATCGGTTTTACCATTGTTTCAGCCGATAACAGAATATTTTCGGAGCCAATTGCTTCGGTTAGCGCTTCAGTCAGGCGACTCAATCCTCCTTTGGCTGAAAACACTTCTTTGGTTGCCTTTTTATCGCGGTCGGTTTTCGGAAGTTTGGCCTTTTTCATGGCACCTTTGATGAAACTCCCGTATTCCTGCTCCAGATTCCAGAGTTTGGGCATGGCATATTTGGTGACAAGTTTGGTCGGATCACCGGCGTAAATTCCGGAGATAAACGGATCGACGGCATAATCTAAATAGCTTTGTCCCATGCGCCGTATAACCAGTTCTGACAGTTTCTCATTTGGATCGGTACCTTTTTTGCGGAAGGGTTCGCCCAATATTCTGAATTTGTCGTACCAGGTAAAAAGTGGTGTGCCAATGGCCGACATCAATCCTGAAGGTAGTGCGTGCCATGCCTGGCTTTTCCAGATAAGGCGTCGTTTGGCGCTTGGATCGGCCACTTCGAGTTCGCATTTTCCGGCCAGTTCTTCAAATAACTCAGTCATTTCAGGATACGAAACAACTC
>CAILJH010000034.1 GCA_903834475.1 uncultured Prolixibacteraceae bacterium
GGCGGTCTGTGCTCACTGCTATCTGATCCGGACTTGTCAGGTTTAATTGGATTCAGCTGTGCAATTTCGCCGATTTAAAATGAAACTATTTTAATACATTTGCTAAAAACACATCTCCAATCGAATTCACATGGAACCTTTAAAGACCAACTCATCGGGTGTTAACATAGAAAACACAGTGGACACAATCCTTCGACTGGGATTGTTATTTATTTTGTTTGGCTTATGCATCACTTTTATTTTGCCATTCAGTTTGGTGTTGATTTGGGGCGCTATCGTAGCGATTACAGTGTACCCGGCTTTTCAAGGCCTGGTCAGGATATTTCGCGGACGAAAAGTTCTTGCATCAATTCTCGTAAGCCTTGTCATGTTAAGTATTTTGGTGATTCCAACCTGGATGTTGACTGAATCAATGTTAACCGGAATTATGCATTTTAAAGATATGTATCAATCGGGTCTGCCACTGATTCCTCCTCCCGGAGATACCGTAAAGGATTGGCCGACGATTGCACAACCAATTGTGAATATCTGGCAAAGTGCTTCTGATAATCTTCAGGGATTGTTAATTCAGCATAAAGAACAACTGACAACACTTGGGACCTGGATATTAGCTGCATTGACCAGTTTTGCGACAGGTGTCATCCAATTTCTTATTTCGATTCTTCTTTCAGCAGTTTTTCTGGTTTTCTCTGAACCTTTAACCAATTCATCACTTAAAATATTTAAACGGTTGGCATTAACCAAAGGAGATAACTTTGCTGCACTTACTATTGAAACTATACGAAGTGTGGTTGTCGGAATACTTGGGGTTGCCGCCATACAGGCTGCTATGGCTGGTATTGCATTTTATATTGCAGGAGTTCCGTTTGCTGGACTTTGGACAATTTTGTGCCTGATGCTGTCGGTAATTCAAATTGGTTCGTGGCCGGTACTCATTCCCATGTCAATCT
Source organism: uncultured Prolixibacteraceae bacterium (assembly GCA_903834475.1). Lineage (GTDB taxonomy): Bacteria > Bacteroidota > Bacteroidia > Bacteroidales > Prolixibacteraceae > Aquipluma. The sequence goes on from CAILJH010000034.1 coordinate 951, forward strand.
ACATGTTTACAATTACTTCTCCTTTAAATGCAATATTATTTGCTGTCTGGATGATTGTTGTAGCCTCAACCGATAACGTTTTGACACCGATTCTGATGGGACGAAAGTCGTCAGTGCCTATGCTGGTCTTATTGATGGGATCAATGGGCGGATTTATTACAATTGGCTTTCTGGGTTTATTTCTTGGTGCAGTAATCCTATCAATCGGATATAAACTATTTGATGCCTGGTTGAATACTGAAACTCAGAGTTGAGTTATGATTCGGTACCGCCAAATTTTATTGAGCAGGTATAAATCACTTAAAAACAGTAGAATGCGATAAGGTAATATTGAATTTCTAATGAATTTTATAATGATCTTCAAGGATCATCCGGAACAATTTTCCGGGCAAAATGTGCTTAATCACTACCGCCAGTTTTTGCTCCAATGATGCAATTACATATTGCTGGCACGGATTTTTGCTTTCTACAATCTTTACGATTTTGCGTGCAAGAACTTCCGGTTTCCAACCCTTGTTTTCATCGTTCTCTATGATTGAAAGGGTTTTCTCAAATTGTTGCTGATACGGGTCGTTGGCTCCCGTTGGCGCCAGAAAATTACGCCGGTTTGCCGAATTGCTGGTATTAAAATCGCCTGGATTAATCAGTACTACATTGATTTTAAATTGTTTAACCTCCATTCTCAGGGCTTCTGAAAACCCTTCAATAGCAAATTTGCCGGCAGAGTAGAATGCTTGAAAAGGCAATCCCATTAATCCGCCAATGGAACTGAAATTGATTAAAGTGCCACCTCCCTGTTTTCTCATAATCGGCAGAACTTCCCTGGTAAGTAGAACCAATCCCATGAAATTGGTGTCCATCTGTAGTTTTATATTTTCAATCGGGGAAGTTTCAATTGGGCCACCGCTGTGCATTCCGGCATTGTTGATGAGAACGTCAATGCGTCCTTCTTTTTCAAAGACAATGGAAACCGCCTTTTTAATGGATTCTCCATCAGTGAGGTCCATCTTGATTTGATTCACCTTATCGTTGTCTGACTTGGCATCTTTTCTGACTGTGCCATAAACAATATGACCGTTGTCTGCCAGTAATCTGGCAGTCTGTTTCCCGAATCCTGAAGAAATTCCGGTAATAAGTATTACCTTTTTCATACTAAAACATTTTGTAATTCAAGGATTCCCAGCTTTTTTGCTGCCTTTGTTATTTTTTCAATAGAGATATCAACTTGTTCTTTGGTATGAGTTGCCATCAGCGAATACCTGATCAGACTATCTTCTTTTGGAACGGCAGGTGCCACCACCGGGTTTACAAAAATTCCATCAGCCAGCAGCATTTTGGTCATTTGAAGCGCTTTGATATCATCGCGGATGAAAAGTGGAATGATTGGAGTCTCTGATTTGCCGGTATCAAAACCAGCTGATTTAAAACCTTGAAGCGCATATGCGGTCAGATCCCAAAGATGCTTCAGCCGTTCAGGTTCATTTTCCATTATTTCAAGAGAGGCAAGTACTGCCGCAGTTGAAGATGGGGTCATGCTGGCACTGAAGATCAACGATCTTGAGTTGTGTTTGATGAAATTGATCACTTCCTTATCAGCAGCTATAAAGCCTCCAAGCGAAGCAAATGACTTTGAAAAAGTACCCATGATGAGATCGACCTGATCCGTTAGTCCGAAATGAGATGCGGTACCTGCACCGTTTTTTCCGAGAACGCCCAGTGAATGGGCATCATCAACCATCACGGAGGCATTGTATTTTTGTGCTAATCCGACCAGTTCGGGTAATTTCAGGATATCTCCTTCCATCGAAAAAACGCCATCAGCTACGATTAGTTTGATACGATCCTTTTGGCATAATTTCAGCTTGGCTTCAAGCGCATTCATATCGTTATGTGCATACTTGAGTACTTTCGAATGTGAAAGCCTGCTACCTTCAATAATTGAAGCATGGTCGAGTTCATCAAGGAGGAGGTAATCATGACGGCCGGCAAGTATCGATACCACTCCAAGATTTACCTGGAATCCGGTACTGTAGCAAAGTGCTGCCTCTTTGTTTACCAGACTGGCGCATTTCTTTTCGAGTTCGATATGGATGTCAAGCGTCCCGTTCAGAAATCTTGAACCTGCACAACCAGTCCCATACTTGTCGATGGCTGCTTTTGCCGCCTCTTTGACTTTTGGGTGGTTCGTAAGGCCCAGGTAACTGTTTGATCCGAACATTAAAACTTTCTTGCCACTAATCTGTACTTCCGTATCCTGATCAGATTCTATTTCCCTGAAATAGGGGTAGATGCCAGCCTTCATTACTTTTTGAGGGACATCATAACTTGAAAGCTTATCTTTTAATATTCCCACGGGGTAGATTTTAAATTATAGATATATTTTTAGCTAAGATGGTGAATTTTAATATGATACATAAATAATGAAACAAATTAGCAATCCAGATATAATCCAAAAGTAATTAGTTCATGGAATTTTGAGCATAAAAAGTTAATAAAAGTTTGAATTTGTTGATTATTTGTTCAGTTATTAGAGATTTTCAAGGCCTTGAATGATGTTCAAAATGGCAAATTCGGTTTTATGATATGTTTATCGAATAGCAGGAGTCCCTGTTTTTTTTGCTGAATCCTTGCTTCAGTTCATGCTTTCAATGTATGGTATCAACCGCTAATTCATTTCCAAACTTTTCAACCGGCTTTCCCAAAACTGATTTATGCTGTGCCTTGGATTTTTGCATAAAAAAACTCCAACTCCATATTCACGAGCCAAAGGATTACTGATTCGTCCAATGACCTCAATGTCTGCAAATAGCTCTTTCATGTCATTTCCGGGTTCGTCATTTATATAGATCATTTCAGTGAGCTCAGTTTCAAATGATTTTGGGATCCAGTATCTGAAATTGTCGCTAAAACTTACAGCATTTGGCAAATTACATTTTTTGCCGATAATTGTAATTGCACCTGCCTCACCGTAATTTTCGCTATAAATGATGCAGCTGTTTTTATTTTCAACTTTTTGCCATGCCCGACTGGTCAATTCCGTTAACTCATTCCATCCCAGCATATCCGAATAATCCTGTGGTAATTTGTGGTGTTCATTATCTTCAAATCGCCTGGCTTCATTGTTTCCGGTAACTGCCTCCATTTTGTCGAAATATCGAACCAGTTGATCCGGGCCATAAATGGGTTTGCCAATGGGAAGAACCAGCCACTCAAAATAAATCAGTACGGAAACCAGAATGACTCGGGGCCAAGATTTTTTAAGGATGTTTTCAAAAAATACTGCTCCGGATGCAATCAATAAGGGATAGATTCCGGCGGTGTAATATCCTTTTCCCTGCAACAATAAAAAAATAAGCAATATCGCGATGGAGATAAATCCAGGTAAGCGGTATTCTTTCATCTGCCTGGCAAAAAGCAAATAGAAAATTCCAGGAACTGCTACGAATGTGGCCGGAAGTATCATCAGGAATTGTTCCATTATGAATGTGGATGGACTCATTTTTGTCAGTTGCGTCTCCCGAAGTTCTCTCATGTGACTGATTACAGGAAAGTGATGAATTAATTGCCAAATCAGGTTTGGCAATACGATTATAAAAGAAATCAAAATGGAGAGGTAGAAATATTTAGAGAAGAATATTTTTCGGAATCTGGTAAATGGAACGACCAGTAAAAATGAGATCACCAGAAACAGGATATTGTATTTATTTAAAAATCCGAATCCAATTGAAATGCCAAGAAACAAAAGGTATTTATTTAAACCGCTATTAATGTATCTGATGACTAAATAAAATGAAATTGTCCAGAACAGAATATCAAAAGGAACTGGTTGAAACAGGCCAAATGCACGTGCAAACAGGATTGAACCCATAATACCGGTTGCTGTCAGGAACTGGGCAAAAAGTCGTCCTTTTAACTCTTTTGCAATCAACGAACTCAAGTAGATTAATATTCCGCCTGTAATAGCCGGAAAGAATTTAGCGGCAAAAAGTGTATATCCAAATACCCGTGCCGAGATGAAAGCCAGGAGGCCAATGAAAGGAGGAACTGAATGATAGCCGAAATCAAGATGTTCGCCAAGTGAAAAATACAACAATTCATCGCGGTGGAATTCCAATACATCATAGAATGCCAGCTGATAAACTATACTGATCAAAGCCACCGAAATGATCAGGATGAATTCTTTTTTATGTCGGAGTTTTTCGGTGATATTCATAAGCATTAAAAAGATTATCAATCAAATTTAGACATTGTATCCCGTTTATCCAATTCGAATCAACTCTCAATTGTTGATGGAAATCATATGTTTGGGTTTCGAATTTCGCTGGAAAATCCATTCAGCGAAACAACTAAAGTTTCTGAATATAAAAAAATGATTCAATGTATTCCAATTTGAAAAATAGCTATCTTGTAATAAATTACAAATTTTCTGAATATGAACCCAAACAACGAAATCTATCCGGTTGAAGTTTTTGACGGCAATGACTGGGAATCCGCAATGGTAAAAAGCTTGTTGGATAACGCTGAAATTGAGGCTTTTATTAAAGACGGAAGAATGGGCGTTCTCGAACCTTGGGTTGTTGCAGGTGGAGGTGCCGGTTCGGTAAAGATTTTCGTTTCGAATGTCGACTACGAAAATGCCAAAGAGGTTGTTGATGATTTCCTGAAGGCTGAAGGAACTCCAAACACTGAGGAATAGTTTTGCGATTTTGGACAATGGATTCATAGAAAGTTAACGCAAATGAGCGGGTTCTGGGAAGAAAAATATAAAGACAATGGCTTGCTATGGACCTATGAGCCAGCTGATTCAGCCATTAGTACCTGCAGGCTATTTTCCCAAAAAGGATTTCGGAAAATCCTGATCCCAGGTGTTGGATATGGCCGGAACGCAAGTGTTTTTATCAAACAAGGTTTTGAGGTAAGCGGAATTGAAATTTCGGAAACTGCCATCCGTCTTTCCCGGGAAAATGGACTGGAATTTCCGGTACATTATGGCTCGGTGACACAGATGCCTTTTGATGAAACAGTTTACCATGGAATTTTCTGTTACGCCCTTCTTCATTTACTTAGTCAGAACGAACGCCGGCAATTCCTCCGTAATTGCTACCATCAGCTCCAACCGGGGGGAATCATGGTTTTTGTGGTGGTTTCGAATGAATACCAATTGTTTGGAAACGGAAAGCTGATCAGTAAAAACCGGTATCGGATCGAAAAAGGGTTGACCGTGTTTTTCTATGATTCAGAATCAATTGAAAAGCAGTTTCGACCGTTTGGTTTGGTGGAATATACCGAAATCGATGAACCAGTCAGGCATCTGGAAAATGAAGAGCCAATGAAGTTTTTTCGTGTGGTTTGCACAAAAAATCCGGAATAAGAAATTTTCAAAACTTTTCAAAAGCGCCCAATCCAAATAGTGCAAAGTCGTATTTTATAGGATCTTCCGGATCGAATTCGCGAAGTTTTGCCGTAATTTCTTCCACTGCTTTCCAGTCGTTTTGAGTTCTAAGCAGTAGTCCCAGTTTGCGCGAAACGTTTCCGGTATGCACATCCAAAGGAAGCATCAGTGCTGAAGCCGGAATTTGTTTCCAGATCCCAAAATCGACACCGGTCTGGTCAGTCCGGATCATCCACCGAAGAAACATACACAACCTTTTTCCTGCTGCGCCTTTTACAACATCCGAAACATGTTTTTCAGTCCGGTGCGGATGCTCCAATTCAAAAAACACTTTCCGGAAATAGACCAATGCACTGTAAATGCTTTGATCTGCAAAGTAGCCCTTGGTAAAAACCTGTTCCAATCCACCGTGGTTTTGGTATATATTCCGGAGTGATCTCAGAAAATAGATGCCGTCGGTTCCGTTGAATGTCCGGTGCTTGAAATCGAGGAATACATCCCATTCCTCTTCCGGAGTATGAAGCAGAAATCCGATGGGATTGTTATTCATGAGTCCGACCAGTTTGAGTGCGTTCCGGATAATGGTTGGCCGCTGGCCCCAGGCCAAAGTCGCAGCCAAAAATCCGGCAATTTCGATGTTCTCTTTGGTCGAAAAAAGTGCCGGAACCTGAATCGGGTCGGTTTCGATAAAGGAAGTATGATTGAATGAAATGACCTTCTGATCAAGAAACGATTGGATATTTTCTGGCGAATCGGTCATTTATACGGATAGCTTTTTGAAAACTGAATACTTTGACTTGCAAATTAGCTCTTTGAATGATCCAATTATTAAAATTATCTGTGCGGCGCGTGCAAAATTTGTTTTCAATCTGCCGGGAGGGTAGGCCTTATTTTGATTTCTTATTCTTCCCCGGATTTCGTTTCACTGCATCCGGGGCTACAAATATCGGACTCCTCTGGAGTCCCAAATCCAATCAGATTGCAAATTTTCCTATTTCCTTCTTCCTCTTTCCTATTCTTCAATGAGCCCATCTTTCATACGGATGATGCAGTCGCTTTGAGCAGCAAAACTTTCGTCGTGGGTAACAATCACCAATGTTTGCTTATACTTATCGCGTAGGGTAAAGAATAGTTCGTGAAGGTCTTCACGGTTTTTGGTATCGAGGTTTCCTGAAGGTTCATCGGCGAGAATAATCGATGGAGAATTGATCAGTGCACGTGCAACGGCCACACGCTGGCGTTCACCTCCTGAAAGTTCGCCGGGTTTGTGATTCAACCGATTTGACAAACCCAGAAAATCGAGGTATTCGCGTGCTTTTTGTTCGGCTTCCTTTTTTGAGGTTTTTGCTATGAATGCCGGAATGCAAACATTTTCAAGAGCCGAAAATTCAGGTAATAAGTAATGAAACTGGAAAACAAAACCAATCCGGCGGTTTCTGAAATCGGCCAGCTGCCGCTCATTCATCACCGAGATATTTTGTCCGTCAATAAATATTTTTCCTGAGGCGGGCATGCTTAAAGTACCTATAATCTGCAGTAGGGTTGTCTTTCCGGCTCCGCTGGGGCCCACAATCGAATAGAGTTTTCCGGCTGGTACTTCCAGATGAATTCCCTTCAGCACCTGAAGATCACCAAACGATTTTGTTATTTTTTCGACTTTGATCAAGCGAAGGTAATTTTTGAAGGGTTTTAATAGCTGAAGCGATTCATGAAAAAGATTACACTAAATACTGAAATCTGATTTATCCTCAGGTTTTATCGTAGTTGCGTTGGTGATAGTGCTGGAGAGGTTGTCGGTTTCTTTTTTTACCCCGCTTTTAATTTCCTCAATGTCTTTGGTAATATCACCGGTGTGCTTCATGATTCCTTCCCGAATGTCATTTCGCGCATTTTGAATGGTCGACCTGATGTCGCTGATATCACCGGCAATTCCACCACCGCTTTCATTAATTTCACGTTTAATTTCGTTGGTTGCTTTCTGAAATTCTCGCATGGCCTTGCCCAGAGTTCGCGCAATATCTGGAATCGCCTTGGCTCCAAAAAGCAGCAGAAAAACAAAAATAATTAGTACAATTTCTCCTCCACCCATGACTTGGTAATATTATTTGGTTGGTCAATTTTATAAAACTCAGCAAATATACAAACTTGTTTACAACAAAGGCGGTGAACTTTGAAAAAGTACTTCGACATTTGATTCAGCAGGTTATAAAAAAGAAGCAGGGATTTCATCTGTCGGATGACAAATGAAACCCCTGCTTCAGGATTAAGACAGTTAAACCAGTTGCTTGGCTTTTTTGAATTTTTTCGATTGAGTGATCGTATCGTAAACGATAGGAGCAGCATTAAATACTGAAGAATAAGTTCCTACTCCAATACCAATCAAGAGCGCAAACGCGAAACCTTTGATGGACGTTCCACCAAATAGGAAGATGGCAAATAACACGATCAACACCGTTAACGAAGTACTGAATGTACGACGCAAAGTGGAGTTCATGGCATGATCCATTGTCTCGGCTAAACCGCGTTTAGGATACAAATGACGGAATTCCCGGATTCGGTCATAAATGATTACCGTATCATTCACTGAATACCCGATCACGGTTAGAATTGCCGCAATAAACGCCTGGTCAATTTCGAGTGAGAATGGCAAAAAGCCATACAACAGCGAGAAGGCACCCATCGTAATAGTCGCATCATGAGCCAGTGAGGTAACACAACCCAGACTAAACTGCCAGCTATCAAAGCGCATCAGGATATAAATGAAAATTAATACTAAAGAGAATAATACCGCCATAATAGCATCGCGTGTAAGTTTATCCGAAATCGTCGGACCTACTTTTTGCGTGCTTTGTAAATTCAATTTACCAAATGTGTCTAAAGTGACATCCCCGATAAATCCACCCTTTTTAAGTCCATCATAAAGTAACTCTTCAACTTTGTTGTCAACATCAGTGGTGCTCTCTTCAATTTTATAACCGGTAGTGATACGTACCTGGTTCGCATTTCCATAGGTTTTAACATCAGGAGTTGAATTGAAAATAGGAGCTAATGCATTCTTGATATCATCAACTTTTACGTCTTTGTCGAAGCGTACAACATAGGTACGTCCTCCTTTAAAGTCGATACCTTTATCGAAACCGCGAACCGCAAAGGAAATTAATGAAACAGTGATCATTATTCCTGAAAGGGTATAGAAAATTTTTCTCTTTTCGATGAATGGAATCTTTACGTGACGAAGCCAGTTTTTTGAATAACTTGTTGTGAAGGTAATTTCCTTGTTTCTGTCCAATTGTCTTTCAAAGATTAACCGGGAAATAAAGATTGCAGTAAACAATGAGAATAAGTCACCAATAATCAAGGTGGTGGCAAAACCTCTGATCGGACCAGAGCCAAAAATATAAAGAACGATACCAGTCAGCAAGAGGGTAACGTGTCCGTCGATAATGGCGGAGTATGCAGCTTTATACCCATCTTTTACAGCCATTCTAACCGTTTTACCACCCATAATCTCTTCCTCGACACGCTCATAAATAAGCACATTCGCATCAACGGCCATACCCATGGTTAATACAATACCTGCGATACCCGGTAAAGTTAAAACAGCCCCGATAGAAGCTAAAACCCCTATCTGGAAGAATACGTTGACTATCAAAGCGATGTTGGCAGCCATGCCTGCTTTCCGGCTATAGAAGAATAACATATAACTCAATACCAATAAGAATGCGATAACGAACGACCACATACCGCTGCTGATAGCTTCTTGTCCCAATGTAGGACCTACCACTTCTTCAGCAATGATTGTTGCAGGAGCAGGCATTTTTCCTGATTTCAGGATGTTGGCTAAATCCTTTGCTTCTTCAATGCTTTCCATTCCGGTAATTTGCGAACGACCTCCGGTTATTTCCTGATTGACATTAGGAAATGAGCGAACGTATCCATCCAAAACAATAGCAATCGATTTTCCTACATTGTCCTTCGTCAGGCGCGCCCATGTTTTGGCACCTTCGCCATTCATCGTCATGCTCACTTCAGGACGGCTGCCTGCATCGGCGTAATCCTGACGGGCGTCAGTAATCACATCCCCTTCGAGTGGGGCGCGGCCATCGCGGCTGGTAATTTTAATAGCAATCAGACGAAAGAATTTTTCTTCCTTGTCAATTGCTTTTGCAGTCCACCGGAAAGACAGGTTACGTGGCAGCAAAGCTTTTACCTGATCCATTTTCAGGTAATGGTTAACCGTGGCTGTATCCTTGGCGTGAGAAGTTCCCACTGCAGCGCCAGGAAATAACTGGCCTTGCTGATTTGAACTGGGTGATAAAACGGAGAATAAAGGGTATTGCTTTTTTGCATTGGCGTTTTTATCGACCGAGGTTGAATCAGTCTTTGCTTTTTTATCCAATTCATTCAGCAATGAATTTTTGCTTGTTTCAGCTGTCTCCTTTGCAGTTGCATTGGAAGGCGTGACAGGTTTAGACTGAAGCGCTAAAATTTCAACCAGTTTCTGATTGACCTGCATCAGGTAAGGATAAACTTCGCTGTTATCGTATGTTTCCCAGAATTCGAGGTTCGCGGTTCCCTGCAACAGTTTACGTACACGTTTCGGGTCGTCGACTCCAGGTAATTCAACCAGGATGCGGCCAGCGGTTGCCAATGGCTGAATGTTCGGCTGGGCAACACCAAAACGGTCGATACGCGTGCGGATAATGTTAAAAGAGTTGTCGATCGCTACTTTTGTTTCTTTGCGCAACAAGTCCAATACCTCGGCATTGGTCGAATTGTATTTGACTTTATCTTTTAAATCAAGCGTGTTGAAAACGGAAGCCAGTTTTCCATTGGGGGAAATTTCCTGATATGATTTTCCGAAGAGAGTCACAAAATCTTCCTGACTTTTTAACTGTTTCAACTTGGCTAATTTGATAGCCGCATTAAATGTTGAATCCTTGCTGAAATTTGACAACGATTTGATCAGATCGACCACCGAAACTTCAAGAGTAACGTTCATACCGCCTTGCAAGTCAAGACCCAAACCAAGTTCAAGTTCTTTTACCTCTTTGAAAGTGTATTTTTTGAGGCCTAATAAATTGTAAGTCACTTCAGTTGACATGGAGTCAAGGTAGGCTTGCTCTTTGTGTTTTTCGCCTTTTGCGTAAACTTTGGCTGCATTCTCAACCTGTCTGGCCTTATAGGTAAACATGAGCTGATACACACAAATCAAACCAAGTAGAATTGCAAAAAGTCTAATTGCACCTTTGTTTTGCATTTTGTTTGAATTTAAATTGTTTATTAATAATTAATTAGATAGGAATATTTGATTTTGGCAACGATGATTTCAGGTATTCTGAAATGTACGAAAGCCAGATTTTTTACAGACTGATGCTAAATTTGATCAATCTGAATCAGGTAAGCGGAGGTGTGTCGTCGGGGCTGGCATACAGAACCCGGTTAAAAGGAAGGGAATGAAACGGGCAAACAGCACAAAAGCCTGAATGAATAACTTCAGCTTTCATGAGTTGGAAGGTCCGTAAATTATAATGCTGAATCAAAAATTTATCCTGAGAAAACGCAAAGCGGAATCGTACAGAAAATTCAGTTGTTGAGGTTTTTAAGTTGTAGCTTGGAACCTGGTTGCAGAAGAATGTTTTATTACTCTCCGAGTCATCTGCAACAGGAATTTTACGGACTTGATTGGCTTGTTTTAGATTTTCCGTGTGATACATATCGAAAACCATCGCAGCAGCTATCAATGCAATAAGCAGGCAGAAGCGCAGAATGAAATAGTTCGAAAAGTATTTTTTCAGGTTCATGGAATTCATTTTCAGCCGCCAAATATATTTATTTTTTCTGAATAAAATACCTCAATTTTTGCTCTGATTTTTCAGAACTTTAATTTGTCAATAAGAAAGTAACACATTTCAATTTTATAAAAAATATAAAGTATATATTTACTGTAGTATTCGCTTTTAATGAGTTGATTCGAACATTTCCGATGGATTTATTTAATCTCTAAAATATCAGCTATGAGTAAATTTATTTATCTTACAGCAACTCCCGAAGCACTTATTGCTTCCATGCTGCCCCCCAAAGAGTTTGGTGAATATCTTTCCATCGGTACAAAAAAAAGGAATAAAGGTCAGGCAATTTTCTTTGAGGTCGACCTCGGTCAGATTGAAAATCTGATCGATATGGACGGCTTAAACAAACGATGTATTGCAAAGCCTGACGGCAGTCCAAAAAATTCGGTCTATCTTTCGGTTTACAAGGTGCTGGAAATGATTCCACTGACGGCACTCAAGAGTTTGTACCTCGCTACCGAAAACGGGCGTGTCCTGGAATTAAAAAGAACTTCGTATGATCTGACTAAGGAAGATCAAAAGAGGTTGTTCCTTTTTCAGGAATTATGTCCGGTATCGCCTTTGGTTGCAAGCGACCTGGTCCCTTCGGCTTTTCTGAAACGACTTACCGACGGATCAACTCCCATTGTTCTTCCTAAACTATTCTTTGTTGAACTAAAGCTTGGTAACCTTGCAACTAATCCACATGACACATCGGTTGATTATCTGCCATTTGCAAATGTTTTGCATCTGAAAGACTGTCTTGAAGCTTTGACCGGAGAATATGAAAAGAAAATGAAAACCGTTCAGCGCGTCTTTTCCGGATCACTTTTGTTCCGGACAATAGAAAGCGGATTTTACGTTGGATCGAAGGATGAAATTGTTTTTTATCCCTATCCAACTTTGGAAGAAATCAAAAATATTAATTACGAATTTTACCGGTCGATATAGTTTCAGCTGATCTGGAAAGCTATACAAACGAAAAGAGATGAAACACCATTCGGTAGTTCATCTCTTTTCTGTTGTTAACCCGGAATATACAGTGTCAGTCCGGGCAATCTATGAAGTCTGAAATTGAATAATTTTACGTTCGTAATCGATGATGCATTTATATTGCATCAGAATGTCGCCACCTAAAAGTCCGGCGATTTTATAGGAAGTGTACTTTTCGTAAATTTCGTTCACATGATTCAGGTCGATCAGGGCCATTTTCTGATTCGTTAATTCCAGAGTACCAAAATGCATTCTATGAATTTTTCCGACTGAAGTTTCCATCATGCCCTGATTAATGCCAGCACTCTGATAATCGTCTTCATTATCCGAATCGGTCAGTTCGTAGAATTGGCTGAGATTTGAATCCAGTACACTTTTTGATGCTCCGGTGTCGATAATCCAACAGGCAGAAGTTCCATCCTCAAAGTTGCCTTCAATCAGGATATGGTAATTATTGTTTTCGAGTTCTATGATTTGCAGAGGGATTTTGATCATGTAAGCGGTTAAAGATTTATATTTTCCGGATTCCGGTAACTATCCCAAATACTAAGTACTACAAGGTGTTCATTCGTCAATTTGTAAAACAGGCAATAATTTCGCACAAATTTCATACGAACCTGTTCAAAATTAGTCTGCTTACCAAGATGCGGATATTTGGTTAAAAGACTCAGTGTTTGCTTGAATAGAAAGTTGAGTTTATTACTGAAAAGTGGAGATTTATTGCGTTCATTCCAATAGCTGAAAATCCTTTTCCTGTCATCCAGGGCACGACGCGACCAGACTATTTCAACCATTTTCCTATTTCTTTATCGGCCTCCTCGTCGGTCAGATATTCTCCTTTTTCATATTGTTCCAAAGCCTCCGCAACTGCAGATTGTTGTTCGTCAGTTAATTCATACACAGAATTATCTTCTTCGTTTTCAATTAGCTGCAACATTTCTTCAAGAAGTTCAATCCTGTTGGTTTGATTGATTCTTCCGGTTAGTTTTTTCCGAATGTCACTAATTGTTGACATAGTTATAGTCATTAAAAAGCTCCGGTAAAATTACCGGAGCTTCAAAGATAAATTATATTGTTCTTTTTTCCTGAAAACCTTATAGAATATTCATTCCGTCAACAACATCCATGATTTCTTTTACCGAAGCGGCTGACTCAACCAAAAGAGCTTGTTCGTCAGCGGTAAGATTGATATTGATGATTTTTTCGATGCCGTTTTTGCCCAATTTCACGGGAACACCTACGAAAACATCATTCAGACCAAATTCACCTTCAAGTTTTACACAGCAAGGGAAAATACGTTTCTGATCCATCACAATGGCTTCAACCATTTGTGCAGCAGCAGAGCCCGGAGCATACCATGCCGAAGTTCCCATCAGGTTAACCAATTCGCCGCCACCTTTTTTGGTACGGTCAATGATTTTGTCGAGGGTTTCTTTGTCGAGTAATTCAGTTACTGGAATTCCGGCAACAGTAGTGTAGCGGGGTAGCGGAACCATGGTATCGCCATGTCCGCCCATAAGCAAAGCCTGAATGTCGCGTGGTGAAATATCCAGCGCTTCGGCAAGAAAAGCACGGTAACGGGCAGTATCCAGAATACCAGCCATACCCATTACTTTATTCTTGCTGGTTTTCGCAACGGCATAAGCCACATAGGTCATTACGTCCAACGGATTCGAAACGATAATGATTATAGCATTGGGAGAATGTTTGATTACGTTTTCGGTAACGCTTTTTACGATACCGGCATTGATCGAAATCAAATCATCGCGGCTCATTCCAGGCTTACGCGGAACACCTGAAGTGATGACAACAACATCAGAATCTGCTGATTTTGAATAGTCGTTGGTTGCTCCAACCATCCGGGTGTCATAAAAATTAATAGGGGCAGTTTGCCATAAATCCAATGATTTTCCTTCGGCCAAACCTTCTTTAATATCGAGTAAAACTACTTCGCTTACAATGTTTTTTTCGGCTACGATCTGCGCACAGGTAGCTCCAACATTTCCGGCACCAACAACTGTTACTTTCATAAACTGTATTTTTTTTTGAATTGCTTTTTTTATTTACGGATGCAAAGATAAAAGGTAATTTGAAATGAGGAATTAATTTTCTTAGGGATTAACAATTTGATAAATCATACCATTTGGCACAATTCAAGTTAAATATAGAAATAGTGACTTATGCAATTCAAGCAGGAGCTATTCCAAATTTAGTTGGAGGAACCTTTTTTCGAAGTGGCCAAAACCATCTTGACCCCGGTTTTATTTCCCAGTTGCAAAACATCAACCATCGACTGAACAGCAATTGAATTGTCGCACCTGACAATGGCAAATGCTTCTTCGTTTCCCTTCTTTATCTTCAGCAATTCACCTTCTATCTGAGAAAATTGAATCTGCTTGTCGTTGATGTAGTATTTCAAATCTTTCGTGACCGATATGGCAATTTTTTCAGTTTGCTTGTTCATTTGCGGTGACTTGTCGGCCTGGGGAAGTGCTAATTTAATCGCGCCCGGAGTGATCATGGTTGAAACAATCAGGAAAAACAACATCAGGAAAAACATGATATCGCTGAAGGAATTCGAAAATACCTCAAAAGTCTGTTTCCTTTCGCTTCTGAAATTCATGATTAAAAAATTAAGTTCGTGTGTTTTTGAATGAACGACTGTCCTGAGAATTTTTATTCAGGCATAGAAATGACACTTTTACTATGGTATGTTTATCGCATCGATGAATCGGATACTGTTGTATTCCCATTTCTGCACCAGTTTGTCAACTCTGCTGTTTAAATAATGGTAAGAAACGTAAGCAATAATACCAATGCTGAGTCCGACTCCGGAAGTAATCAGCTTTTCATACAGACCTCCTGAAATCAGAGAAATACTGATGTTATCGGCAAGCGAGATGTTGTAAAAAATCTTGATTACCCCGGAAATGGTGCCGATAAATCCTAACATGGGAGCAACACCGGCAATTACGCCAAGAAAGTACAAATTTCCTTCATATTTATAAACCTCCAGTTTACCTTCCATTTCCATCTGATCGTGAATATCACGGATTGGTCTTCCCAGATTTTTCAATCCTTTCATCAGGATGCGCGATTCAGAACAGTTGGCCGAAGAGCACAAAGCCATGGCCGATTCAACTTTGCCGTCTTTAATCAACTCATTGAGTTTTTCAAAAAATGCAGGATCGAGCTGCTTCTGGCCTCTCAGGTAAAAGAACCGGTCGACAAAAATAAAGATGGCAATAAATGACAGCGCAAATAAAGGTACCATCAACCATCCGCCTTTCAGAATAAGATCAAAATATGGAATTTCGGTCGCAGTTGCTAACAATATTATCATTGTATTGAATTTTAAAATTTAATCAGGTATATAACGGTCTAAAATCGTGCTTCGTATGCAACAGTCAGACTTTCTGTTTTTGCCTTCGAATCAAGCCCAAATAAAAAGTCAAATATGGGCAATTTATTCCAAATTTGGCGAAGGAGAATTCCCGTGGGCCAAAAAATTTAATGATTCCGGACTAAGTACATGACAAAAATTTAAATATATCGATATCATCTTGAAAGAAAGCGTTTAACAGCACAGAAGCAATGTAAGTCAGCCCATATTTGAATAGACTTTTTGCTTTGTTCCCATGCTTTTTGATTGGGATCGGTTTGATGTATCTGTGTAAATAATCACCAACCAGATATGCCCAGGTAAAAGCAACCATAACCAAAGCAAATAGTTTTTCAATTCTTTCAATTTCAGTTAAGTGCGTGTCCTCGATATTAAACCCACTTGTTTTTAAAGCTCTGAAAGCAGTTTCAATTTGCCATCGTTCTTTGTAAATTTCCAGCGCATCTTCAGGTTTGTTGAACGCGATAACAATCTGCAATTCAGGTTTTCCATCTTTGTCTTTTCCTTTCGAGGCTGACAGATAACAGAGTTGGCCGTTCAGGGACACAATTCGTTGATTCACCCGACAGCCATTTAACGGCAAATTGGCAAACAGCCAACTGGCTTTAACTCGTTTGCCATTGTGTGGTTGCAAAACCCAGAAGTTTTCGCGAATGCGGATATAATA
>CAILJH010000035.1 GCA_903834475.1 uncultured Prolixibacteraceae bacterium
GGGGAGTTTAGAGAAAATAAAATTTTAGTTTCGTTTTGTTCTGTGGTAGCAATTTCAATCGTATTGTATTTTCTTTTTAAACTATTTCTGCTTTTTTATAAGAGATTCCATGATTATAATCAACCTGGATATTATTTCTTTCTTGGACTTCTTCCCATTGTATGCTGGTTTATAGGCGTAAGAATTTATAAATCAGGTCAAAAACTACTTGGAGTGCTTGTTTTTTTGAATTCTTTATTTTCAATCTTTTATATTGTTTTTGGAATTGGGAACGATTATTCAAACTATTTTGGAATGAATCCAGAATTGAAAAATGATTACGATAAAGAAAAACGCACCATATTAAAGAATAAATTTTTATCATATGAGGAGAAGCAAAAATTAATCATTGCACTGAAACAAAAATATTCAGAATTTGAGTCAAAAGAATTGTCAGAGTTTAGGACTTTAGAAATAGAATGGAGGCTCAAAAATGAAATGAAGAAATTTAATTTTGTTTCAAAAGATGCCATTTTAACCCAAGAGATGCAAAATGAACATCAACAAAGGATTATTGATTTTCATTCAGAAATAGTTGATCAAAATATTGAGCGATACTATCGATATACAGATTGGAATTAGCTTTTTTAGTTACATACTACTTATGAATATCTTGTACAAATTGATTCATTGTAGTTTATAAAGTTTTCTCCGGGCCACTCAGGCAGCGGTTTCTGTTGCAAATGTTCGCAAAAGCGGCGCTCCCTAAGCAGCGCAGCGTGTCGAAGGGAGCATCTTCAAAATCTCATGTCTGTTGCCAAACGTCGTTTTCATCCCCCTTTTGCTTTCGACTGCTTCGCGCTCAGGCAGCGGCTCGAATAGTGAATGTTCATCAATGCGGCGCTCCCTGAGCAGCGCAGCGTGTCGAAGGGAGCATCTTCAAAATCTCATGTCTGTTGCCAAACGTCGTTTTCATCCCCCTTTAGCCTTCGACTGCTTCGCGCTCAGGCAGCGGCTCGGATAGTGAATGTTCATCAATGCGGCGCTCCCTAAGCCGCCGATAGGCGTGTCGAAGGGAGCATCCTCCCCGATGAGATGCCCAAACAAGTTCGGCATGACGTTTCGAATTTTCGGATTACCAAGATCGGAGCGTCATCCTGAACCCATAAAGACTCACAGAGCATAGTTATTCAGCACATTAATCCTACTGTAGCATAGATCCTTCATGACTTTGTGCAAAAAAAATATTTCTCTCAGTGAACTCACTGTTTAATAGAAACATTATCATTGTATAAAATTTGAACTATGAATCCAGAGCCCGTTATTGATATTCAGAGCGCAAGAAAACTGATTGAAGAAAAGCAGATTCAAAATGTGAAAGTTGCCGTTTCGGATTGTGATGGTGTCATGCGTGGAAAGTACATTCAAAAGAAGAAATTCGATTCAGCGCTCGAAAATGGACTCGGATTTTGTGATGTCATTTTTGGCTGGGATACCAATGATGTGCTTTATGACAAGGACTCATTTACCGGCTGGAACACCGCATTCCCGGATGCCTGGGCACGCATTGATCCAGCCAGTTGCCGTATGCTCCCAACCGAAAATAATCAATCGGTTTTATTTTTGGCCGACTTTTCAGGAGATACTGCCGCGGCAGTTTGTCCCCGGTCAATCCTGAAAAAAGTATTGACTCGGTTGAAAAAAATCGGTCTGTCTGCCACGGCTTCTGCCGAGTTTGAATTTTTCCTTTTTGACGAAACTCCGGATAGTATCCGGGAGAAAAAATACAAAAATTTAAAACCCATTACACCGGGAAATTTTGGCTATTCCATTTTACGGAATTCGGCTCATGCAGATTTGTATCACCAGATATTGCAAATGGCTAAGGAAATGGATATGCCCATTGAAGGTCTGCATACCGAAACTGGCCCGGGAGTGATTGAAGCTGCGCTGGAATATTCGGATGCACTCAAAGCTGCCGACAATGCCATACTTTTCAAAACATTCATGAAAGTGTTGGCTCAGAAAAATAACCTGATGGCTACGTTTATGGCCAAATGGTCAGGAGATTACCCGGGACAGTCGGGACACCTTCATATTTCACTTAAAAATGACGATGGTACTTCTGCTTTTTATGATGATAAAAAGGAGCACAATATGTCTGACATCATGCGCTGGTTTATCGGAGGTCAGCAAAAACTGATGCCCGAATTTTTAGCCATGGTGGCCTCATCATGCAACAGTTATACCCGCCTCATTCCGGGATTTTGGGCACCAACGGCTGCTTCATGGGGCCTTGACAACCGGACCTGCGCCATTCGGGCCATTCCGGGAACTCCCAAATCGCAACGGGTGGAATACCGGGTGGCCGCTGCCGATATCAATCCTTACCTGGCGTTGGCCGCAGCAATTGGTTCAGGACTTTGGGGAATCGAAAATCGGATTGAACCCAATCAGCCGATTGCCGGAAATGCCTATGCTGTTAACTATGACGATGCTCTTTTACTTCCATCCACGTTAACAAATGCAGCCGCTCGTCTAAAAGTTTCTGATCCGGCCCGCGATTTGTTTGGCGATCAGTTTGTCAACCATTACGCCTATACGCGTGAGTGGGAAGATCAGCAGCAGCGCAGAGCTATTACGGACTGGCAGCTCAACCGATATTTTGAAATTATTTAAACCAACGATATGTCAAAAATACAAACCATCTCACCCATCGACGGAACGCTTTATTACTCCGGCGAACAGCACAATCTGAATGATATCGAAAAAGCGCTGAAGTCAGCCCGCTCGGCTTTTCAGGATTGGGCCGGATTACCTTTAGCCGAAAGGAAAAAATTTGTTTCAGGATTGGTAGATGCCATTGAAAAAGATAAAAACGAAATTGCTCTGGAAATCACCTGGCAGATGGGAAGACCATTGGGTCAGTCTCCATGGGAAATCAACGGATTTGTTGATCGGGCCCGGTATATGATAGGCATTGCAGATGAGGCACTGAGTCCGTATAAACCCGCAGAGAAAGCTGGTTTCAACCGGTGGATCGAGCATGAGCCACTGGGTGTTGTAACCGTTTTAAGCCCATGGAATTATCCGTATTTAACTTCGGTCAATGCGATTGTACCGGCTTTGGTTGCCGGAAATGCTGTCATTCTGAAACACTCCAACCAAACACCTTTGGTAGCCGAACGCTACCTCAAAGCAGCACGAACCGCTGGTTTACCGGAAGGCGTTTTCCAGATTCTGCACCTCAATCACGAAAATACAGCTGCATTAATCAGCAATCCGGGTATCGACGGCGTTTATTTCACCGGTTCAGTTGAGGCCGGAATTGCAGTTCAAAAATCATTGAACGAGAAATTCATTCCCTGTGGTTTGGAATTAGGAGGAAAAGATCCGGCCTATGTTCGCGCGGATGCCGATCTGGATTATGCAGTCAACAACCTGGTTGATGGTTCATTTTTCAACAGCGGTCAATCGTGCTGCGGCATTGAGCGGATTTACGTACACGAAAATCTTTACGATCGTTTTGTCGATGGGTTTGTGAATCTGACCAACGAGTATGTTTTGGGTAATCCGTTGGACGCCTCGACCAATATTGGTCCGATGGTGAAGACAAGTGCTGCAGCTTTTGTGCGTCAGCAAACTGAAGATGCCATTGCACAGGGCGCCAAAGCCTTGATCAGCGAATCACATTTTAAAGCTTCAGAAAAAGGAACACCATACCTTGCGCCACAAGTTTTGATCAACGTGAACCACACGATGGATGTGATGACCGAAGAAAGTTTCGGACCAGTGGTTGGAATCATGAAAGTAAGCGATGATCGGGAAGCCGTCCGGTTAATGAACGACTCGAAATACGGATTGACTGCTTCCATCTGGACAGAAGATGAACTCAAGGCTGCAGAACTTGGTCGTCAGGTTGAAACCGGAACTGTATTCATGAATCGCTGCGACTACCTCGATCCGGCGCTGGCATGGACCGGTGTGAAAAATACCGGAAGAGGAATTACGCTTTCAGGATTAGGTTACCAGCATGTCACTCATGCAAAATCATATCATTTAAGAACTATAAAATAACAAGCACCCATGATACCACAGAATACAAATTGGAATTTTCCCACGGCCATCTGGTTTGGCAATGGACGCATCAAGGAAATAGTTGATGCCTGCAAGCAATTAAAAGTTCAAAATCCTTTGTTTGTGACCGACGAAGGGTTGGTTAATTTGAGTATCGTTCAGAATACAATCGATATTTTGAAAGCTGCCGGAATCAGTTTTAATGTGTACAGCAATGTGCAGGGCAATCCAACCGGCAAAAACGTGACCGAAGGAGTTGCCTTTTATAAAGCAAACGGACACGACAGTGTGATTGCATTTGGCGGTGGATCAGCAATGGATGCAGGTAAAACGATCGCTTTTATGTCGGGACAAACCCTGCCTTTGTGGGATTTTGAAGACATTGGCCCAAACTGGAGACTGGCAGATCCCGCAGGAATTGCTCCAATTATCGCCATTCCGACTACCGCCGGAACCGGTTCTGAAGTTGGGCGCGCGGCGGTAATTCTGGATGAAGATCAACATTCAAAGAAGATTATTTTTCATCCGGGAATGTTGCCCAATATTATCATTTCTGACCCAGAACTGACGGTCGGATTACCTCCACACATTACGGCATGGACCGGTATTGATGCCATGGTTCATGCTGTGGAAGCATACCTCGCTCCCGGATATCACCCGATGGCCGAAGGTATCGCGATTGAAGCGATTCGTCTGATTGCAAAATATCTGCCAATTGCCGTGGCCGATGGTAAAAACCTGGAAGCCCGTGGAAATATGCTGACCGCCTCGTCGATGGGAGCTGTTTCATTTCAGAAAGGACTGGGTTCAATTCACTCCGTTGCGCACGTATTGGGCGCCTTCTACAATATTCAGCATGGTTTGGCAAATTCAATCCTGCTGCCATACGGACTCAAACAAAACGCTTCGGTCGTAGGTGAAAAACTCAAACATCTTAGTATTGTGCTTGGTCTTGAAAATCCCGGAACTGATTCGTTCATCAATTATATCCTTGCCCTCCGGAAACAGCTGAATATTCCGAATACTCTGAGAGAAGTAAATATCGACGAAAAACGTGCAGTTGAAATCGGTCTGAAAGCATTTGACGATCCGTCGACTCCTTCGAATGCCAAACCTGTAAATGCTCAGGATTTACAGAACTTGTTTCTGGCAGCCCTTGACGGAAAACTGGAAAATTTATAGAAGGAATGATGCGACTTCTGGTTGTTGAAGGGAACCGAAAAGAAACCTGGCAGGAACGCGAGGCTCGTGGTGGTGTGGCCTATCACAAGCGTTTCAGGTCTATGCTAAAGATTTTACAGCCTGAAGCAGAAGTGGAAGTCGTTTTCCCGGCTGATGAGGAATCAACTCTGCCAACAATCGATCAGCTTAAAACCTTTGACGGAGTACTTTGGACCGGAAGTTCACTTTACATTCAGGATCAAACTGCGGCAGTCCTGCGGCAGCTGGCATTTGCAGATGATGTTTTCGAAAGTGGGGTTCCTTTCTACGGAAGTTGCTGGGGTTTGCAAATTGCAGCGGTGGTGGCCGGTGGTAAAGTTGGACCAAATCCAAAAGGGCGCGAAATCGGAATAACACAACCCATCGAATTAACCGCCGAAGGTCGGAAACATCCCTGTTTTCAGGGAAGAAAAGAAAAATTCAATGCACTATGTGTTCATCTGGATGAAGTAGTGAAGCTTCCGGAGAATTCGGTTGTTCTGGCCGGGAATGAACACTCGGCGGTTCAGGCATTATCGTTCAGGTATAAAAATTCGGAGTTTTTCGGGGTTCAGTACCACCCGGAATTTCTGGTGTCGGATATGGTATTTATTATCCGGTTTCTATCTGAATTGTTAATTTCTGAAGGTTTGTTTCAATCGGAAGAATTGGTTGAAGCATTGGCATTGAAGCTTGAAGACCAAAGCAGCTTGCCGGAATGTGTTACCAATTATTTGCTTCATACCCAGGACGTCAAATACTGGCTGGATGGTTTGAAAAGATGATTTAAGCTACCGCTTTTTCCCGGTCAAAGAAGTACAGGATTAGTCCTGTCAAAATAGTCGAAAGTCCCAGTAAGCTTTCAATTGGATGCTGAATGAAGGTGAAAACGCAGATGTAAACGCCAAAAACGATATAAATAACAGGGAAAATGTAAAAGTAATTTCCCTTGAAAAGCAGGCGCTTTTTTGCCGGAATCCGAAAAACAGCCGCAATGGCAATCACGCTTATAAATTGCAAAACAAAAGAAGCGTAAATGAAAATTTGCGCAAATCCACCCGATGCGATAATTAGAATGGCAATTAAAGCCTGAACCCAAACGGCAATATATGGCGTTTCGTTTCGCGACTTATTCATAAAACTCCAGAGTTTATGCTCTTTTGATGTAGCAAAGCAGATTCGCGAACCAATCCACAAATATCCGCTAATTGTCGCAATGAGTTGCGCTGAAATAAAGAAGCATACCCATTTGGCCCCGGTCGATCCTAAAAAATTTTGAGCGGCAATCGAAGCCACATCTTCCTGGTTCGATAAGACAGCAATCGATGCGTGTTTCAGAAATACAAAGTTCAGGAGAATATACACCGTAGAAACAAACAGCGTTCCCAGAATTAGTGCTTTGGAAAGGTTTTTCTTCGGGTTTTTTATTTCGGAAACAATGTACGAAGCAGAGTTCCATCCGGTGTAGGCAAATGAAACAAACACTAATGAAAACGCGAAGGACGGGTGCTGAATTTCGGAAATCCAGGAACCATCCCATCGCAAAGAACTTGTTCCATGTGAGGCCATCGTGAGTCCAAGAATAATTAGTACCAGGACAAACAATACCTTAATTACGGTAAAAATATTCTGAAAATTACTGCTCGATTTCAGGCTTATTGATTGGGTAACAGCCACCAAAACGATGACCCAAATGGCAAATCCACTTCCCAGATCCCAGCCAAAAATCTGAAGATATTTACTCATGGCCAAAGCTGCGAGCGAAACAGGCGCAGAGAAGCCTACAACCAAAGAAATCCAGCTGGTCAGATAACCTAAAATGGGATGAAAAGCCCGGGAGAGAAAGATATAATCTCCACCGGACTCTTTATAGTAATTTCCCAGTTCGGCATAGCAAAAAGTACCGAGGAGTGCCAGTAAGCCGCCAAGTGCCCACAGCAACAGGATGGTAATCGTGTTATTCAGAAAGGCAACCTGGTAGCCCAACGAAGTGAAAACCCCGGTGCCAATCATATTCGAAACCACCAAAGCGGCTGCAGTAAACCATGAAATTTTCTTCAATGCAATTTAATTAAGCCTCAATTGTATTCATTTTCTGGCGGTGGAACAAATATTTGCGCTTCGAATTCTCAGATCGTAAAATTTAAGCGGGCAAAATAGAACGCACCGGTTGTTCCCATTTGTACAGGTGCATATTTAAATACTCCAAAATAGGAGTTTTCATATTTCTGTAAATCAGGATATACATCCAGAAGATTGTTTGCTCCAACAGTTAACCTCAGATTCGAAAGGAGATTATATCCTACAGACAGATCGGTAACCACTTTTGGTGAATGTTTCTGCTCAGTTCCGAAAGGAAATCCGTTGCGGGTAACTTCACCAAAATAGGTATTGGCCAGCAATAGATTCCATTTCTTAGTGGAGTAGTTTAAGCGCAGAGCTCCTTTCTGAACCGGATTGTTTGTCTCGATCAGGCTCTGTTCCTGTGGTCCAAAGAATACATCTTTCTGATCTGGAAATTTGGTCAGAAACGCCGGGAAAGAGTTGTATTTGATTGTTCCGTCGGCATTTCGTTCAATTTTTGTTTTGCTGTAATTGTATGCAAGTGAAATGTCAATAACTCCAACTTTTAGCCTCCATTTGTAATTCGATACGGCATCAATTCCATTCGTACCGGTGTTGATTGCATTGGTAAAGAACCTACCGGTTTGTGTACCAAAAGGCTTGAAAAAAGCCCTGATTTCGTCTACAGGATTGCCAAAAGAATCATTACCAAGGTTTCCTGTCAGGATAACCCGGTTGTCGATTTGAATCTGGTAAGCATCTACCGAAAAGCTGAGGTCGTTGAGTGGACTCCACGTGACCCCGGCACTGATATTTTTTGAAGTTTCCTGCTTTAGTTTCTGAATTCCGATGGCTTTGGCTACCTCACTGTTGTTCCTGAAAATTCCGGAGTTGAGCAGCACGCCATCAACCACATCGGTGGCAATATTATTGAAATAACTTTGCTGAAGTGACGGTGCCCTGAAACCGGTACTGTAGGCTGCCCGAATTGCCACATGGTCGATCACTTCCCATCTTGCGGCTAATTTATAGTTGAAGGTACTTCCAAAATCGGAGTAATTTTCAGTTCGGACAGCAGCACCAACATATAGCTTTTTGGTAATGTCCAAATCTCCCTGTAGGTAAGCCGCAGTATTTGAACGGCTTTCATTCACATTGTTGCTTAAGCCAAAACCAGGGAAAGATTCTGAACCAGTGCCGTAAAATGCCGATCCATCACCGTTACCAATCCGATACTTTTCTGAGCGAATCTCAGCACCCAGCGCAACATTCAGGCCAGCAAGCAAATCGAATTTGCGGTTGGCGTTGGCATCAAGAGTATTTTGTGAAAAGCTGTGGTATCCGGCATTGAAACTTGTCGGACTGCGATCGCCCAAAGCGTAATTAAATGATTTCTCCACGCGATAGTCGAACTGATTAAACCCAAAGGTATTGCTCAAATCAACATTCCATTTGCTGAGGGCAAATTTTAGCCCGGCCGAAATGGAATGATCAACAATATTCGATTGCAATTCGGGTTGAAATCCATTGGGATAAACAGCGAGTGCTTCTGAAGTCAGTTCGCTTGGCAACCTGCGGAAGCCATATCCAGCTCCATTTCTGAAACTTGATCCACCAAAAATATAGGCCTGAACTTTTGAACCCAGACTGAATTCGCTATTCAGGAAAAGCTGGACATTCCGGATTTTTGCATCACCAATCTGGAAATTAAAATCATTTCTATTCAAGCCTTTTGCTGCAATCTGGGCATCATCGAATGCCCGCGAAGCTTCAGGATTATCAGTAAAATCGTATGAAAAATAGTTGTTCAATGCTGATTGATCGAAAATAATCAAATTGTGGTTTTGGCTCCGGTTCGTTTTTTCGCGGTTGTTAAACAATCCGGTGAGGTTAATGAAGCCATTGCTTCCCAGTTTAGCGCCATAATTGAGGTCAACGCCCACGGTCTGTCCGTCGTTTTTCGATGTCTGACCATAAGTAACCGAAGAACTCAGTCCGAAATCTTTTTTCAGAATAATGTTAATGACTCCGGCTATTGCATCAGAACCATATTGGGCCGATGCACCATCACGAAGTACTTCAATCCGGTCGACGGCAGCAACAGGAATTGCACTCAAATCGGTACCAACCGAACCGTTTCCAACGGTATTCTGATAATTTACCAGTGAGGTGGTATGACGTCTTTTCCCATTCACCAACACCAACACCTGATCGGGACCAAGTCCACGAAGCGACGCAGGGTCAATGTGCTCTGTCCCGTCTGACGCCGACTGACGGTTGCTGTTAAATGAAGGAACAAGGTAGTTCAGCAAATCATTCAGATTGTTGAGCGGCGTTGCCGACTGAATTTTTTTGATGTCAATAACATCCACCGGAACCGGCGAATTTACTTTGGTCCGGATACTTCCGCGGTTTCCTAAAATAATGACATCCTGAAGGTCTACTTGTTTGATTTCTTGATTCTCTTGTTTGATGTCTTGGGCAAAAAGCGACGTAAACGTAAAACCCCCCACAAATAATAGTGTAAATAGTAATTTCATATGAGTTATTTTTAAATTGTTTGTTTTAATAGGACAAATTGAAAACTATTCTCTATCTATTTAAAATATTTTCATGCAAGGGTACGCATTTTATTTTTTTTACGGAATACCATCATCGTGGTATTTTGTTGTTTAGCAGTAAGATATTAAAATAAACAGCAATTTTTTGAATTTGAATCAAGCTCAGCTGAATTATAAGTACCATTAAAAAGGAATTGTTTTACATATATAAATTCAAATTCAAACTTTGAAGTTTTTGCTCTTTTCATGGTGACAGAAAGACTCGATTCTGCTGTATCCTGAAATTCTAAATCAAAATTACTCAATCCGGTAATTGACCAAAGTATTGCCTTCGGAACCTACAATCAGATTGTACCAACCTGTTGCGTCATTAAATTTACCCAGCGTGAAACTGCTGTTTCCATCCATCGGGAAGCCCTGTACGACGGAGCCATCCTTGTTCAGCAAATAAACTTTGTTTTCTCCGCTTGTAACGATACCAATTTTAATGGTTCCAGCGCCAAATGAACAAACCAAAGGAGTTTCACTTATATTCTCCGGAAACGACCGTTCGAAAAGTTTTTTACCATCCCTGGCAAACACCGTAAATTTTTTTCCTTCAGCGAAAAGATATTCAGGTGAACCATTTCCATCCAGATCAGCAGCCAAAAAGCGATGTCCTGCTCCAAATTTGCCAACTTCCTTAACTTCAGCCTGCCCGGTGAAATCCAGAATATGAATTTTACCTGACGGATCAGTCGAAATCAGGCTCGGATTGTCCTTATTTAAGAAATATACAGGATTGCCGGAGCGTTCGAATGAGGCAGGATTGAGATCCCGGCTTTTACCCTGACGGTCGAGCAAGTAGGTGCGCTGTTTGTCGCTAAAGGCGAGGTAATCTTTGTCAGCTACTTCGAAACGTTCACCCTGTTCGGTTATCGGGTCTGTTGAACCGGCAAAATTCCAGTTGGAAACGATTTTACCCCAGCGGTCAAATGCATAAATCTTATGGTCTTCTCCAGCTATAAAGAAGCGAAATTCCTTGTTTTTGCCATAATCAACAACCGATACTCCATTGGATGCCATTGATTTAAGTGTTACCGGGAATTTTCCGACTTTGTTTCCCATGCGATCAATCACATAAAGTTGGGTCTTGGTATTGAAAACATACTGGAACTTGTTGTTCTGGAAAAGATCGATCTGGTGGATTTCAGAAATAATCTCTCCGGGAATATTCATGGTCCATAAAATCAATCCGTCTTTATTGATCAGGTAAACATTGTTCGCTTTGTCGCAAACGATCACTTCCCGGTTCGGAAGGTCCTTATGGTTTAGTACCATTTTTGGCTTTTGAGCCAATGGAGCTTCCAATTTGAGCTGCCAGACAGCCTGAGGTTCTTCTTTTAAATTGGGATCGTATTTTATCCGGATCTGATTTTTAATCATATGATCAGAAACTGAAAATTGCCAGGAAAAGGTGCTGAATTTTCGAATAATATCTTCGTTCTCAGAGAGCATCGCACTCACTTCAGGTTTAAGCATCGCATCCTTTAGCCGGAATATTTTTGGAACTTTACCATAAATGGATAAGTTTGGATTCGTCTGGCCGTTAGCCGAATATGCCTTATATATCGAATCGTTGGCCAATGTTTTTTCTGTGGCCAAACTTTTCAGATAATTTTTCAGGCCGGGTAAATTGTCACCCCAAATCAGATATTTTTTGTATAATACAAAGTATTGTCCGTCAATTCCTGAAAAGATTCTTCCGAACAGCGATTCGGCCATGTTACTGATTGGCAGACGATAGATGTCGAACTTATTTTTACTGTCAGCAATGAATACGGTACTCGCCTGAGCCGATGCTGCCTTGTTAAATTCAGCAACTGCCTTCAGGAGTTTTTCCTTGACGTCCGAAGTATTAACCAGTTCGGTTACAAAAAAACGATCTTGAGTAGGATTCGACTTATTGATGGTGGTATAAACTCCGGCAAACTGATTTCCGCCCAACTCTTTGATCAACTTGACCGGATTGGTATTTGTTTTCTTCTGAAATTCAAGCAGGCTCATTTCGCGGGGATAGAAATTGCCATTGGACTTGATGTATGTTTCGTAATGATCCAGAAAAGTGCTTGTATTTTTCAGATTCAAGGCTACAAAATAAGAGGCATTGGCCGGGATTGCCTTTTCAATAGTTGATTTTGGTGCTTCCTGATTTCTGAAGATATTCAGGTAATTATCGCTTGAATCGCGGGTTACGCTGTATCCATTCAATTCCAGAATGGATGAACTGGCAGAAAGATCAAGATCTGACCAGTTGGAAAAGGAAGCAATCTGACTGATGTTTTTCTTGATCTCGGGCGAAACAAAACGGGATAGAAGTTGATGAATGGTCAGGTGATTGATGAAAATATTGGCCAGCGAACTCTCTTCAATGGTTTTATAAACTTCTGTAAATTCCTGATTTGTCAGCAGATTTTCTGAGATCGAGTGACGGATTGCCGTCTCGATCAGAATAAAATCTTCGCTGACCATGAAAACATCGTCGTTACATGCGAAAAAGAAACTTAAATCAGCTGACCTGGCACCGAAAATCGTGGTGTTCTCGTAGTTTTTTCTGGTAATTGTATAGGCTGAACCCAATTCCCGCGAAACAATTTCCGGAGCTGAGCCAGACTCGCTTTTGTCGTTCAAAGCGATTAGAAAAAGATTGGTAAACTGGTTTTTCCCGGTTGGATTTACCGAAACAATGATGGATTTACCTTTCAGCAGATTGCCAATTCCTGACCGGCTGCTGACAAAATTCTTGAATTTGCTGATCGCTGAAAAACTATTTTCAAATTCCTTAATCCCTTTCAATTGGGCAAATACCTGATTATCGCCCTTTAATGCATTATAAAATCCTTCCTGATTTTTCACTTCAATGACCAGAGGACTTTTTTGCGGAACGGCCTTAAATGCCGGATTCTGTTTGGTCGAGAAAGTTTGAACTACAGGCTTTTCTTTATGAAACGGGTAATACTTTATGCCCAGAAAGGCAGCGGCAGCAAGCAAAATTACAATACCGGAAATAAGAATAGCTTTTCGCATAAAGAGTAAATTTTGTCTCAAAAATAGGAAGATTGTCAATTATATCGGCAATTGGCAGTCATTTGTGTATAAGAATTATCTTGACGAGCGGTCGCACCTGTTTTTCGTTTACAATATCTCTCCAAAACTCGTTCTAAAGTCACTTCAATTCAGTTTTGTCCGAAGCGAAATCAACGATTTATTCATCGTTATTTCGCGGACAATTGCTCGTCGTAATTATTCTTTCTACAAATATTTCGCACCTCTGGTGCCAAACTACATTTATTACTGGAAAAATGACGCGAAGCGAATGACGACCAATGTCGCAAAGCAAATGACAAATTAACCAATTGACTCTTTCCTTTTTCCTGAATTTTATTGCTGTTTAACTTCCGAAGCCTCAACAATCTTATACAGTTTATCCGATTTCCGGATTTTCACATCAACAGGAATAGAAATATACGAACCTTTCGGTGCTTCTTCAACCGATTGTTTATCAAGCTGAATCTCCTTTACGATGCTTTTCACCACTCCGGTTGTTGGCCCGGTGATGTAAATTTCGTCGCCAACTTTTAAAGCTCCGGTTTCCAGTTTAAATTCTGCAACTTTCAGACTTGAAAAATAGTTTATTCCCTTGCCTACATAGACTTTCCGGTGCGAAGCCAGAGAACCGTAATTTTTGCTCCATTCGCCCAGACGCTGCCCCAGATAATAACCATCCCAGAAACCGCGGTTAAATACTGAACCCAGGCGGAGATCCCAATCCGTAATTTTTTCATCCGTAAAACTATCATCGAAATACGCTTCAACGGCTTCTCGGTAACATTCTACTACCGTGTAAACATATTCGGGGGAACGTGCCCGTCCTTCAATTTTCAGAACCGAAACGCCGGAATCGAGCAATTTATTCAGGAAATGAATGGTTTTCAGGTCTTTGGGCGACATGATGTATTCGTTGTCAACTTCCAGTTCTGCACCGGTTTCCTTATCGGTTACAATGTATGCACGTCGACACGATTGCATGCAACTTCCACGGTTAGCCGACGAATTCATCTCATTCAGGCTCAGAAAACATTTTCCGGAGACAGCCATACACAGCGCGCCGTGCACAAACATTTCGAGTTTCACCAGTTCTCCGGAAGGACCACAAATATTCTGTTCCCTGATTTGTTTGGAGATTTCCCAGACCCGGCCAATATTCATTTCGCGGGCAAGCACCACCACGTCTGCAAATTGGGAATAAAACCGGACGGCTTCGATGTTGGTAATATTAACCTGAGTTGAAATATGAACTTCAACGCCAACCTGTCGGGCATACATAATGGCTGAAATATCGGAAGCGATGATAGCTGAAACTCCAGCTTCCTTAGCAGCATTGATAATGCTGTGAAGTTGCTCAAGTTCGGTGTCGAAAACTACCACATTCACTGTCAGATAAGTTTTTACTCCTTTCGAATGCGCAATCCCGGTAATTTTCTTTAAATCTTCGATGCTAAAATTATTTGACGAACGGGCACGCATGTTTAACTGCTCGACACCAAAATATACCGATCCGGCTCCTGCCTGAATGGCTGCCATCAAAGATTCATACGATCCAACCGGTGCCATTATCTCAACTTCATTTCTTTTCATTAAACCGAAATATTTGAGCTGCAAATTTAATCTTTATTTTGGCTTTGATTTATCGGAGAAGGCTCATGAAGCATTTCTTCGGTTTCGAATTTCAATGAGCTCTTTATTTAACTCGTAATTTTTCTGAAGGCGAATCCAGAATTCAGCGGGAATAGTAAAAACTTTCTCAAGTACAAGAGCTACAGAACTTGTGATATTCCGTTCTCCTTTTAATAAAAGGCTGATGAACCCTTTGTTGTAGCCTGATAGATTGATCAAATCGACCTGGCGCATTCCCCTTGCTTCCATTTCATCCTTAATTGTTTCAGAAGGGTGAAATAGATCTCCCGGAACTAATTCATTGGCAATTGTTTTCATTATTCGTAATGTTTTGAAA
Source organism: uncultured Prolixibacteraceae bacterium (assembly GCA_903834475.1). Taxonomy (GTDB): domain Bacteria; phylum Bacteroidota; class Bacteroidia; order Bacteroidales; family Prolixibacteraceae; genus Aquipluma. The sequence continues at coordinate 14,935 of CAILJH010000035.1, forward strand.
TTTCTTGAATAACCAATACTTAAATTACAAGGATATCTTCTTTTTCAAGGGAAAATATCAGTCGGTATTGCAGATTAAGCCGGATTGAATATTCTCCTTTGCGTTCTCCTTTAAGCGATTCAAAATGCAGACTTCTGAAAAAAGAAAGTTCTTCAACTGATTCGATACTCATAAGAATCAGGACTTTCTTTTTAAACTGCATTATAATTTCCTTCGGAACTGGCAATTTACCTTTGATTTCAGACAAAGGAGTAGTAAAATAATTTTCCAGTTCGTCAGATTTGAATCTTATTTTCATTCTTTGATTTTAAGCGCAAACTCCATCTTCAATTTAAGAATCAAAATTAGCGATTAGTTTTCGGAATTGAAAACTAATTTTTGATCAGGAACTTTCATCCTGTCTATAACCACCAATACCTATTGAATTTCAGGCTATAAGAGAATTTTGCTCAAAAAAAAAGGTGCGATCTCATTTTGAGACCGCACCTTAAACAGATGGACTTGCGAATTGATTATTCAACATTGACATTGTAGTTGTATGTTTTGTCGTCTGCTGAAAGTACTACCGAATAATTTCCTTTATCAAGTTTTGAAAGATCAAATCCTTTATTGACAGCAAATTGGTTGTCAATTTTGTGAGAATAAACCAGTTCGTTGCCGCTGTAGAAATCCAGATTCATGTTCTTTTCCGAGAAATTCAGGTAAGAGAGTTTCAGGATACCATCTTTATAAGCAAAGAAAGGTTTCACGGAATTCTTCTCTTTTCCAACAACAATGTTTTTGTTTTTAATTTCGAAAAGACGTTCTGTTGTTTGGTTATCAACAGTTACCGACAATTTGTATTTGCCATTATCAAGATCCGAAAAATCAAATACTTTCTGGTAATTGCTTCTTTCTTCATCGGTTTTCTTGTAATAAACAACTTCGCCGCTGTTGTCGGAAATGCTGATCTCGAAATTGCTGGCATCTGCGCTTGAAATCTCTACCACGGCTTTTTCGGCTGTCATTGGAACGATGTTAACTTTTAAGTTTCCCGTGGCCATTAATGTGTTTGCAAATGCTACAAATGCAAACAACATTGTTACTTTTGAAATTGCATTCATTGTTTTCATGTTTTCTTTGTTTTAAATTCATCACAAACGTATGGGTTTTGCAGCATACATGCTGAATAACATACGTTACTGTTGCATTACGATTTTGTTAACCGGACAGAACAACATTAAACCAATGTAAATATTTCATGTTAACGTTCTGTTTCGCTGCAAGATACCGTATGTTAAATTTTAGTGAATCGTTATGGAAATCAGTATTCTGCAATTGCTTGAAGGTGCTCAAAAGGCTCAGGGATTAACCGTTATCATTGATGTATTCCGCGCTTTTTCTACCGCGTGTTATGCATTTGGCAATGGTATTCAGCGAATTTATCCGGTTGGCAATCTCGAAAGGGCTTATCAGTTAAAGGTCCAGAATCCGGAATACATCCTGGTTGGTGAACGGAATGAGCAAAAGCCTGAAGGTTTCGATTTTGGAAATTCACCTTCCCAACTCCTGGAAAGTGATTTGAGAGGGAAAACGATGGTTCATACTACCAGTTCAGGAACCCAGGGAATAGCCAATGCCAAAGGGGCTGATGAAATAATCACCGGAAGCTTTGTGAACGCTTCGGCAATAATCAGGTATATCCGGAAACAGAATCCTGAGAAAGTTTCGTTGGTTTGCATGGGATACAGTTGCGAGTATCCGACTGATGAAGACACGCTTTTAGCAGTTTATATAAAGAACGAACTCGAAGGAATACCCAATGATTTCGAAGCGATGGTTGAAGTAATTAGAAATGGCGATGGTGCCCGTTTCTTTGCTCCGGAAAAGCAGGAGTGGGCTCCGTCAGCAGACTTCGACCTGTGCCTCTCGCTCAACCGTTTCGATTTTGTGCTGAAAGTTGAGCAGGTAAACGGAATCAATTATTTGCAGCAGATAAGCCTCCCCTAAATCCCCTCCAAAGGAGAGGACTTTAAAAGTACATTTTATAATGTAAATGACTCAACAGTAAATACATGATATGAAAATATACAATTTTGATGAACTGATTGACCGGTCAGGAACCAATACGGTCAAATACGATGGCCGGAAATCATTCTTCGGAAATCCTGATGTATTGCCGCTTTGGGTTGCCGATATGGATTTCAGAACGCCTGATTTTATCATGGAAGCAATCCGGAATCGAGCCGAACACGATCTGTTTGGATACACTTTCCGACCGGAGTCCTATTCTCAATCGATCGTTAGTTGGTTAAAGCGCCGTCACAACTGGGATATCAAACCCGAATGGATTTCGTTTAGCCCGGGAGTTGTTGCCGGTCTGACCATGGCCATCGAAGCCTTATCGAAACCCGGCGATGGAGTGATCATCCAGCCACCGGTTTATTTTCCGTTTTTTGATTCTGTAAAAGGTACTGGCCGCGAGATGATTGAAAATCCACTTCGGTTAGAAAATGGCCGGTATTATTTTGATCTGGAAGATTTAAAAAACAAAATCACTCCAAATACCCGGCTGTTGCTGCTCAGTAATCCACAGAATCCGGGAGGAATGGCCTGGAGCGAACAGGAGTTGACCGACCTGGCTCAGATTTGTCTGGAAAATAAAGTGGTGATTATTTCCGATGAAATTCACTCTGACTTGATTTTTGACGGACACAAGTTCACGCCATTGGCAGGAATTTCTGAGGAAATTGCCCAAAACTGCATTACATGCATGGCGCCCAGCAAAACCTTTAACACTGCCGGACTGACCACTTCGTATCTGATAATTCCGAATAAAAGGCACTTCGTGGCTTACGAGCGGGTCATGCGGCTTCCGCATTTGCACATGGGCAATATTTTCGGAACCGTTGCCCTCGAAGCGGCCTATACTCATGGTGATGAATGGCTTGCCCAATTACTGAAATACCTTCAGGAAAACTATGCATTTCTGGAACGGTTTTTTCAGGAGAACTTACCTGAAGTGAAAGTCATGCGGCCTGAGGCTACCTACCTGATCTGGCTCGATTTTTCAGCATTTGGCCTGACTGATGAGGCTTTGAGCCAGAAACTGATTGACGGCGGTGTCGGATTGAATCGTGGGGTACAGTTTGGAAAGCAGGGCAGCGGTTATATGCGGATGAATATTGGCTGTCCCCGTTCAGTTCTGCAGGAAGCATTCGATCGCATTGCAAAAGCGTTTAGAAATTCATAATCGAAGCCGCAAGACAAACCGGTTGAAAAACACTACTGTTGTGTTGACTGGATCCTGACAAGCCCCTGTCACCCCGAATTTATTTCGGGGTCTCATTCTATTCTGGGATGCCGAAACAAGCCTTCGATGTGAGCTCAGTCGAACGTTCGGCATGACGCAACATCAAAAGTTTGTAAACAGGACACGATTTAGATGAAGCGTTAAAAACTTAAAATATTTTGAATTACTTTGCTGAAGGAAAAATGAATTCTCTGCTATAATGAAAAAATTACTTTCCTATCTCCTGACTCCCATTTACTGGTTAATCTTTGGAATTCTGTTGCTTGTTTTTCATCCCATCCAAATCGTTACCCGATGGATTTGGGGCTATCCGGTACGAAAACGAATGGTTGACGGACTGAATTTTGGCTTGCTTTACGGGTTGCAGGTTTTGGGTACCCGAATTACCTATCGCGGGATGGAAAAGATTCCGCTAAATCGCCCGCTGATTATTGTAGCCAATCACTCAAGCACCATAGACATCCCAGCGGTAATTGTTGGCTTCCGGAAAAACCATCCGAAATTTATCTCGAAAATTGAATTGGCAAAAGGAATTCCGAGCATTTCATATAACCTGCGACATGGCGGATCGGTGCTGATCGACCGCAAAAATCCGAGAAAGGCTGTCAAGGATATTTTAACCCTGGGGAAACACATCGAAGCCAACAATTATGCAGCCTGTATTTTTCCGGAAGGAACACGCAGCCGTGACGGGAAAATCAAACATTTTATGCCGGCCGGAATTGCCTCGCTTATCAAATCCTCTCCTTCCGCATTGGTTGTTCCTTTTGCCATCGACGGCATGTATGAACTGATGAAAAACGGTTCATACCCGATGACTTTTGGCGTTCATCTGAAAATGACCGCATTTGATCCGATCGATCCGAAAGGAATGGACCACACCGAACTGGCCCAGAAGATAGAGGACATGATCCGAAAGGAATTGGGAAGGTAGAAAGTCGCAACTGGCAGTTGCTGTGATTAGTGATTAGTTATGACGGATTATTGCTTCAACTGATCATAAATTTTCCTAAATTTGTAGAGAGAAATAATTTAAGGTATTCCGGCAATGCATTTCCACCCAAAAAAACAAAACCGATGAAGTTTTTCACCTTGCTTTTAGTCCTTAGCTTTTTCTCTGTCTTTCTGCTTAAGCAGGCCTATTCACAGGATATGAAGGAAAGCCACTCCTTCAAAATTACCGGCAAAACAAAACTGCCTATCTTCCCAAACTCTCCGCAATTAAAAGCGGTAGAGTATGATCCCGATAGCCCTGACCACCTTTTTATCTCCTATTTCAACAAGGAAGGGATTGTTACAGCAAAAAGACAGTTTCAGTTTAAAGGGAATAAATTCAATCTTGCCAATCTTCCTGATTATTTGATTAACAATACTTTAATTACCGATGGAGCTCAAATTGGCTATAGTGAAGATGGATCTATAATAGACCAGGAAATAATTAAGAATGGAATTTTACAGCAAAAAATCACTTTTTACCCCAACGGGAAAAAGAAGCTTTTATCATCAGGTGATGAAAAAATCCGGAACGGAGAATGCAAAATGTGGTATTCCAATGGCCAATTGAGTTTTTCCGGAAATTATATAAACGACCTCAAGGATGGTGAATTTCAACTGTTTGATGAATATGGGTCTTCAATCAGAAAAGGTGTTTATCAGGATGGGAAGCTCGTTTCGGGAGAGACCGTGGTTCAGGATAAAATTTATACAAATACCAATAAACCAGCAGAATACATTAATGGCGAAGAAGCGTTTAATCAATATCTGAAAACAAAATCAGGAGAAATTGAAAGTTTAAAAAACATTACCGGTGAGAAGAAAATAACAGTAAAACTTTTGGTTGATAAAATGGGGAAAGGTGTAAAACTGGAAGAAGTATCGGAAACAAACCCTCAAGAACTCGAATTTATAATTGCTTTTTTTAAAGAAATGCCTGAATTTTCCCCGGCATTAGTTGAAGATATGCCGGTTGACAGCGAATTGAAACTTTATCTGGTGCTTTCGGGAGAAGGCTTAAAACTGTTTTCAGCAAAACCATCAGACGTCTATTTTAGCGCCGATCAAATGCCGGAATTCCCCGGTGGACTTGCAGAGATGAGGAAGTTTCTGGCAACACGCCTAAGATACCCGATTGAAGCGTTAAAGGGAGGAATCAAGGGAAAAGTATTGGTCAATTTTGTGATCGATGAGTCGGGAGTTATCTCCGATATCAAAATATTTCAGGGAGTGCATCCTTCGCTAAACTATGAAGCGCTGAGAGTGGTCAATCTGATGCCTAAATGGGAACCCGGACGGATAAAAGGCAAGCCAGTGAAAATGTCGTTTACGGTTCCAATCATTTTCAATACTGTCGTTTACGAGAATAATGAATGAATTCCAAACAAGCCAAATACCTTCGATTCAATTTGACAGAATCGTCGCCTGCCTTTTTATTTCCCATTCATATAATCCGCTCCAACAAATTGTTTGATCCAATCCATCGAACCGTAATCTTTTTTCATTTCCTGTAGAAATGCATTCGCTTCGGCAGCCTGGTTTGTTTCGTAAAGAGCTTTTAGGATGAAAGCGTGAAGAAGCATTTTTTGCCAGTCGCAAGGCGGCGAATTTTGCGCATCCATCAGCTTCAGCGCCTTGCGATAATAGCTAAGTGCTTCCTTTTTATCACCTCCAAAAACTGCCGGGCGATACATCAGCGAGTTGCCTTTTTCGATGTAACCCATCGGTTCAGCGGCGTCGAGTTCGATGGCTTTATCGACGTGATACATGCTTTTTGGTCCCAGAAAAGGAGCTTTGTAGGGAGCCAGCGAGATCTTGTAACCGTAAAGCGCACCCGAGATGCTGTGGATATGCGCATTGTTGGGGTATTTCTCCAAAAGTTTCTCTAAGTAAACGTCAGCCTTTTCAACGTAAACTCTGGCCTGGTCTTTATTTTTTGCGCCGATCTCGTATCCAACCATGCCGTACATGGCCTTCACCATTTCGGTCTGCCAGGCCACATCAGCTGATTTTGCATTTTCCATTTCGGTAATCAGTCCGGGCCACGGAGCCATATTTCCGGCACGATAACTTTCAAAAAAAGCACACTGGTAATAGGTCAGGTCTTTTTTTTGAGCGGTTGCAGCAAGAATGGTGAAAGTAAACAGGACAAGAAATTGGATTTTTTTTGGAACTACCATTTTAGGTGTTTTATATATTTTCTACCACAGAGTTCGCAACGTTTACGCAGAGATTTGCATTTCTGTGATTTCAACTCTGTTTCAACTCTGTTTTCTCAGTGGTTAAATTGTATTCTTCTTCCTTTCCAGATTGTTTCTTTTTTCACTCTCCGGAAAATATTGTAAAAAGCAACGATTGTAAAACTAATCATCTGGAACGGATGTGCAAACAGTGACAATCCAATATTTTGGTGGCTGGCTATAGCAACCAGAATTCGGTTGACAATGACAAGGCCTGCAAACAGGCATAAAAACGTCCATCCAAAAACTGCCCAAACGATTACCGGACCGATACAAATCAAAAGCCAGAAACCGATCATGATGATCCTCGAACTGCCGAAATACTCGTGAATATTGCGCGAGAAACCAAGAACTGCTTCATCGAAATGCCTGTACATCCGGCAGAAAATATCGCTGTTTCCCAATAAAACGGCAATTTTCATTCCTTTGGCTTTCATCAATCGTGCCAGACGAATGTCTTCCACATTTTGATTCCGGACCTTCGAATGCCATTGATTCATGCGGTAATTTTCTGCTTCGAACATCATGAACTGCCCGTTAGCTGCCGAAAGCGATGAAAACCTGTTTTTCTGCACGAGAATCATGGGCAGTAAACTTTGAAGAATCCAGTTCATCAGCGGAACGGTAATCCATTCAGCCAGTGATTCCATGCGCTGCTGCGGAAAAACCGATAAAAGCGACAATTGCTTTTCCTGAAAAAAGGCCACTGATTTGGTAATAGCATCCGGACTCAATTCCACATCAGCATCCAGAAAAACCAGGTATTTTCCGACTGCTTTTTGTGCTAATTGGTGGCAGGCAAAATTCTTACCCAGCCAATCTTCCGGAAGTTTTTCTCCTGAAAACCAATGCATCCGCACATCTTCACCGGCAAACCAATTCAGGATTTCCTCTGTGTTGTCCGACGAATGGTCGTTGCAAATCAGCACTTCAAAATCGGGATAATCCAACTGCTGAAGGCTGGTTAATAAGCGGCCAATTACAGCTTCTTCGTTTCGTGCCGGAATCAGCAGTGAAATTTTTGGAAATGAAACCGGTTTCTTATCCGGAAGGTGAAGTCCCGGGAAGGAATTCAACAGCGAAATAAACGTCCGGACTGCCAGAAAAATCAGTACAAAACCAGCCAGGATTTCCATCAGGGAGTTTGTTTTAAAATGCAGGATTGGTAAAAAGAATGGTAGGCCAATTCGATGGCTTCTGCCGTTCGTTCTCCGGAATAATTTTTCAGGTAAATGCGTATTTCAGGACGCGCCTGACTGAAATGATCGACGAGAACCACTGCCAGTGCAATCAGCGAATGTCCTGTAAGCCGGGCAAAGCCTTGCTGAAATTTAAAGTTCTGCTGATGGTGAGAAGTGATTTCGCCCGAAGGATAAATGGTAACCACATTTTGCGGATCATTTAAAAGTTCGCTGGCATACGTGAGTGATTCGATCAGATCCCGACTGCTTTTGCGAACTGAAAACACTCCGCAACGCGTCAGAAACATCCGTTTGGCCAATTCTTCTTCCAGCATCATCACATGAAATTTTCGCCGGAAGATTTTATTGCACAAATACATCGACCAGTATCCGTCGTAATAACTGAAATGGTTTTGCAGCAGAAGAACCGATTGTCCTTCAGGAAAAACATCATCGCAAATCACGCTGATTTTGCGGAAATGAATTTTTTGCAGCACCCTGAACCAGGAACTGTAAAACCATAGCCATGCCGGATGATATCGTGCTTTTATCATTGCGCCTGTTTTTTAGTCTGATACAATTTCCACCACGGAATATGAGGCCATTCGTGGTGTTCGTAATGATAGCCAAAAAAGTAACACGATAACATGGCCCACCAGTTCGGTCCTTTTTGTGACCGGGAATTGTGCGGCAACATGGTCTCGGTATGCGGCAAGCGGTGAGGCCGGTATGTTCCGAAGTAGAACAGCTGAAAAGTGGCCAGAATAGATGGCAGAATCCAGAAAAGAATCAGGTTCCATTGATCCACCCAAATATGCAGGATGTTAAACAACAATGCCATAATAATGATCTGCCACCAGCTGATGTAATTTTTCATGAACGAAAACCACCAAAGCCAGAAATTCTGAGAATGCACCGAATAATCCGGATCAGCCGCTTCACCAGGAAACTGATGGTGTAATTGATGTTTTTCAAGAAGCCTGGAAAAAGAAAGGGCCGCAAAAAGTCGGGTTGCCAGTCGTCCAATCTTTTTGTTTATGGCTTTGTCCGGCGAAACCAATCCATGCATGGCATCGTGTGCCGTGATAAAAAGTCCGGTGTACAAATAGGTTTGAATGGCCATGTGAACCAGAATTATCGGTGAAGCAGACGACAAATCAACGAGGATCAGCAGGTAAAGGAGGTGAAAAGCCCAGAGTAAAATTACCGTCAATGCAATCACAAGTCCCATAATGGAGTTCGTATTAAAAGGTTCAGGACCAGAAAGAAAACGACCTGCATCAGGATAAGCACACCGGCAATCCGGTTGTTCAGTTCGATTTTCAGGATACGAATCATCAGAAAAATAAATCCGGAAATCAGAAACCAGTCGGTATAATTTTTTAGCGGAATCTGATCATTCGTCCAGCTCCACATTCCGGTTGCAATGGCCACTGGTTCCATGATCCAGTCGAAAGCAACCATTGTTGCAGCGCCAATCACCGGAAAATACCAGTTATTCCGAATGTTTGTAGAAAGCGAAGCAATGCAATAGATGAGTACCAGCCAGTTGAGCCCGATGATTAGCGGAGTATTCCAGAGTTTCAATCCGAGAGTATCTCCATAACTATAGGCTCCGAAAAGTCGTTGTGTGTTCACACCAATCAGTTCGGCAATAAAGCCGGTAAGGGCAATGGCAGCAAAAAAAATCCAGTTTTTCAGGCTTTTTGATTCCTGAAACCAGAGCAGCAAAACGGCAGCCATCACCATTCCAAAAGGAGTCAACTGCTGAAATAATGGTCGCAAAGGATGAATCAGGAACCCGGCAATTCCAACCAGGTACCAGACCACAACGATAATTTTCACCACCTTAACATCCAGAGTGACCTTCATTTTCATTTCAATTTTAATTGTTCTTTCACCAATCCGTCAACAATCCGGGCTGACGACAAACACAGCGGAATTCCGCCTCCCGGATGCACGCTTCCGCCCACAAAATACAAACCGTCAATATCGCTCCTGAAATTGGCATGCCGGTTAAATGAGGCATACCGGCTGTTTGAGCTGCTTCCGTAAATAGAACCATTGACCGAACCCGTTTGTTTGAATATTTCAGGAGGGGAAAGAATTTGTTCGGCGGCAATGCAGTTTTTCAGTTGTTTACCAAGCATCCGTTCCAGCTTTTTCAGGATATTCAGTCGCGTGCGTTCGATGATTTCGTTCCAGTTCTGGCCCACATCGGCAGGAGCATTAATCATCACAAACCAGTTTTCGCAGCCGTCAGGCGCATCAGCCGGATTGTATTTGCTGCTAATGTAAATGTAAACAGTTGGATCGTTGCTGACTTCATTCAACTGAAACAAGTGCCTGAATTCTTCCTTGTAATCGCTGCTGAAAAAGATATTGTGAATATCCAGTTCCGGAAAATTCCCTTTCATTCCCCAATAGAAAATCAGAGCCGATGATGATCTTTCTTCCTTTTTGATTTTTGAAAGTCGTTTTTTATCGGGTAAAAGCGAAGAATAGAAGCTATGGATATCCACGTCGCTTACCACAATATCAGCAGGAACAAGTCCTGAATCGATCCGGATTCCGGTTACTTTTCCATTTCTGATTTCAAGCTTCCGAACAGCCCGCCCGAAATGGAATTTTACTCCAAGGCGAAGCGCTTGCTGTACGAGTGATTCTGTGATCCGAAACATTCCACCTTCAGGCAGATAGGCGCCAAGTTTGTGTTCCAGATGAGAAATCACACTTAAAGTTGCAGGAGTTTGGTATGGATTGCTGCCGTTGTAGGTGGCGTAGCGATCGAACAACTGAACCAGTCTTTTTTCGCCCAGTTCATTGGTATTAAAATCGTGCAGACTTTGGAATGCATAAAGTTTCCGGAATTGAAGCAAAGTTTTCAGGGATTTCAGGTTCAACAGGTTTTTCAAACGGTGAAACGAACCGAAAATAAAGAGATCGGAGGTCAGTTCAAAAACCTTTGCTGCTTTGGCAAGATAATTTGTTACCTGGATTGCTGGAACATTTAGCTTTTCTTCGATCTCGGTCGATAACTTTTCAACATCACTGTAGGCCAGAACCCGGGTTCCATCCGGATAGAAATATTTGGTAATGATTTGTGTCTTCTGAACCGGAAAACGCAGGTCGTCATCAAGCAGTTCGAACAACAATTCAGGTAAAGTGAGCAGCGAAGGACCGGCATCGAACCTGAACCCGTTGAAATTCCTTTCCGAAATTTTTCCACCGGCATTTTCTGCCGATTCATAAACATCTACACGAATCCCCCGACGTGCTAATCGTATAGATGAAGCAAGCCCGCCAATTCCGGAACCGATAATGATTGCCTGTGTCATAATTCATTAAATTTATGCAAAACAACAAGGTTTCCAAAATAAAATCGTAATTTACTGAAACATTTAACGATTACTTTGTTTAAGTAATAATTTAAATAATTAAACAGATGCCCAAAAAGGTTATCATTATAGGGACAGGACTTGGGGGATTAACCACTGCCTTGCGCTTGGCAAGCAGAGGATACGAGGTGGAGATGGTCGAAAAATACCATCGTGCCGGAGGCAGGCTCAACCTGCTCGAAAAGGATGGTTTTAAGTTCGATATGGCTCCTACCTTTTTCAGCATGAGCTATGAATTTCAGGAGTTGGTAAAGGATTGCAACATCCAGATGCCTTTCGAATTTGTCGAACTTGATCCGCTTTATTCGGTTCATTTTGAGGGAGATGACAAGAGTTATTTGATTTACAAGGACTTAAAAAAGCTGGCTTTGGAATTTCAGGAAGTAGAGCCTGATTTCGAAAAAAAGCTAACAAAGTTTCTGAAGGCTGCGGGTCAAATGTTTCACGATACCGAAGGTATTGTAATCCATCGCAATTTCGATTCAATGGCTCACTACCTGCTTAAACTGACCACTGTACCGATCAAACATGCGCCTAAAATGTTCTATTCGATGTGGACCGAAATGGAGCGTAATTTTGAATCGTTCGAGGTGAAAGTGATTTTTTCGCTGGTTGGATTTTTCCTTGGTGCCACTCCATTCGACACACCGGCTGTTTATACCCTCCTGAACTATACTGAGTTGGTTCACGATGGATATTACAACGTCAAAGGCGGAATGTATAAAATAGTGGAAGGAATTCTGGCTGAGTTGGATAAGCTTGGAGTTCAGATTCATTACAATACCGAAATTACCGGATTCTCTGCTGAGAAAGATAGAATAACATCGTTTGCCGACAGTTCAGGAAAAGAATGGAAGGCCGATCAGTATGTTGTGAATGCCGATGCAGCCTGGTTTCGCGGGGCGATTTTGAAACGGAAAGCTTTTTCGGAAAAGAAACTGGATGCAAAAAAATGGACACTGGCACCACTGACCATTTATCTGGGACTTGACACCAAAGTTCCGGATATGTATCATCACAATTATTTTTTGAGAAGGAATTTCAGGGAGTATGCCGGGAAGATTTTCAAAAACAAGATCAAATTGGATAAACCCTATTATTACGTCAATATTCAGTCGATGCATAATCTCGATTATGCTCCTCCCGGAAAAGAATGTATCTTTATACTTTGTCCGGTACCCGATTTGCGTTACAAACCCGATTGGAGTGATGATGAGGATATTGCAGACAGTATTATTCAGGATTTGAGCGACCGGACAGGATTTGATTTTCACAAGCATACTGAAGTGAAAGTCGTTTTAAATCCTGAACACTGGCAAAATATGTTTGGATTGTACCGTGGAAGCGGTCTTGGTTTGGCTCATGATCTGAATCAGGTTGGCGGTTTCAGACCAAAAAACAAGGATGAAAAATTCAGCAATTTATATTACGTTGGTGCATCAACTGTTCCCGGAACAGGACTTCCGATGACCGTAATCAGTTCGCGATTGGTAACCGAAAGAATACAGAAAGACAATGGAATTGTATCGTAAAAACAACCTCGATTGCAGTAAAATAACTACGAAGAATTACAGCACTTCATTTTCGATGGGTGTTCGTATTCTGAATTCAAAATACCGTGAAGGAATTTACAGTATATATGGTTTTGTGCGCTATGCCGATGAGATTGTGGATACATTCACTGATCAGGATCAGCGGGTCATTTTTGAAGAATTCAGACAGGAAACATACAAGGCCATTGAGCGAAAATTCAGCATAAATCCAATCATCGACAGCTTTCAGATGGCTGTCCGGAAATACAGCATCGACCATGAGCTGATTGAAGCATTTCTACTGAGTATGGAAATGGATCTGACGCACGATATTTATTCACCTGAAACACTGAAAACCTATATCTATGGCTCGGCTGAAGTGGTTGGATTGATGTGTCTCCGGGTATTCTATTTCAATGAACCGGAAAAATACAATCAATTGGTTATTCCGGCGCGCAAACTTGGAGAAGCTTTCCAGAAGGTGAATTTTTTGCGCGATGCCCACGACGATTTCAATGAAAAAGGACGCATCTATTTCAAAGATATCGATTTCGATAATTTTACTGAAGAGACCAAGAAACAGCTCGAGGCCGAAATTGAAAAGGACTTTCAGGAATCGATGGAAGGAATCCGCCAGTTGAAGAAACAAGTCAGGCTGGGCGTTTACCTTGCTTACACCTATTACATTCACCTCCTGAAAGAAATTAAAAAAGCCCGGCCGGAGGAAATTCTGAAAAAAAGATACCGGATTACCAACACCAAAAAGAGTTATCTGCTCGTAAATGCTTACCTGAAAAACGCACTGAATTTATTGTAATACAAGGCTATGAAAGTATAATGAACTGTTGATTGCATGCGATAGTTCGGTTCGCACCTCAAATTTTTGTATTTTCGTGCCGAATTTCATTTGAAGACCATAATGTTCAAGCTATTCCTTTATCCCCTGTCTGCTGTTTACGGGTTGATTATTTCTATCCGGAATTTTCTGTACGATTACAAACTGTTTAAATCCACCGAATTCGAGATTCCAGTGATTTCGATTGGAAACATTACCGTTGGCGGAACCGGAAAAACGCCGCATACCGAATACCTGGTTAATCTCCTTAGGAAACAATTCATTGTAACAACCATCAGTCGCGGATACAAGCGAAAAACCAAAGGTTATCAGGAAGTTGAAGTCAGTTCACTGGCCTCAGCCATCGGCGACGAGCCCTTGCAGATAAAAACAAAATTCAGCGATATTCAGGTGATTGTGGATGAAAAGCGGGTTCATGCAATCAAAAAAATTCAGGTTCAGGATGCGGCTGAATTACCCGATGTGATTTTGCTTGATGATGGTTTTCAGCACCGCAGCGTCAGCCCCGGTATCAACATTTTGCTGATCGATTTTAACCGGCCGATCGATAAAGACCAGTTGCTGCCGGTTGGCAGGTTGCGCGAAGCCAGATGGCAGATGCGCCGCGCCAATGTGATTATTTACACCAAATGTCCGCAGGAAATTTCGCCCATTACCCGCCGGATCATCATGAAAGATGTGAACCTGAGACCCTATCAGAACCTCTTTTTTACCACCATGGTTTACCAACCGCTCACTCCGGTATTTTCTGATTCTGCTATCGATACTCCTAAACTGGCATCCGATGCCGTGAGCGTTTTGCTGGTAACAGGAATTGCCAATCCGGAACATTTGCGCAAGTATCTGAGTAACTTTTCAGACGACATTTCCGATCTGAAATTTCCGGATCATCACAATTTCAACACTTCAAACATTCAGCAAATTGAACAAAAGTTTGCTGCCATGGGTTCTGAAAATAAAATTATTATTACCACCGAGAAAGACTCCATGCGGTTAAAGGATATGGATTTATCTTCTGCATTAAAAGAACATTTGTTTTATATTCCGCTGAAAATCAAATTCCTTGACAGCGAAGGAAAGAACTTTGACGAAAAAATTGTGACCTATGTTAGAGAAAATAAAAGCAACCGCGACCTACATAAGCGAAATAGTAAAAAAGCCCATTGACGCAGGAATCATCCTTGGTTCGGGTCTGGGCGGATTGGTCAATGAGATTGAAATTGAACTGACTATACCATATACAGAAATTCCTGACTTCCCGGTTTCTACGGTGGAAGGCCATTCGGGAAAATTAATTTTCGGAAAATTGGGAGGAAAAAACGTGCTGGCCATGCAGGGCCGGTTTCATTACTACGAAGGTTATTCCATGAAAGTAGTGACTTTTCCGGTCCGCGTAATGAAAATGATGGGAATCAACACCCTATTTGTTTCCAATGCTTCTGGCGGACTGAATCCTGATTACAAGGTTGGTGATGTGATCATCATTTCCGACCACATTAATTTCTTTCCGGAACATCCGTTGCGCGGGAAGAACATGAACGAACTTGGTACTCGTTTCCCTGATATGAGTAAGGTTTATGATGCTCATTTGCGCAATAAAGCCAAAGCGATAGCAATGAAAAATGGCCTCTCAATCAAGGAAGGTGTATATGTTGGAGTTTCAGGGCCAACCTTCGAAACACCTGCAGAATACCTCATGTTCCGCCATATGGGTGCTGATATTGTCGGGATGTCAACTGTTCCTGAAGTCATTGTCGCCCGCCACATGGAAATGACCGTTTTCGGCATTTCAATTGTGACCGACAGTGGTGTTCCCGGACAAATCGTCGAAATATCGCACGAAGAAGTTCAGGAAGTGGCCATGAAAGCCGAACCAAACATGACGTTGATTCTTAAAGAATTAGTAGCCGGACTTTAGTTTTATCTGGACTTACGGTTCAGATGCGATACAGAATTGTTCCACTTTTTCAATCATTTTCTGCTTTTCTTTTTCGCTCAGAAAGCTTGCTGTAAAAGAGTTTTTGGCCAGTTGAACGATTTGTTCCTTGGTCAGTTTCAGGGCTTCGGCAACCGCGAGATAATTCTCATTGAGGTATCCGCCAAAATACGCGGGATCATCCGAATTAACCGTCACCAGCATTCCTTTATCGAGCATTTTAGCCAGCGGATGTTTGGCCATATTCCGTACAACTTTCAGCTTCAGGTTCGAGAGCGGACAAACGGTCAGCGGCATTTCCCTTTGGATTAATTCTTCGACCAGCAGAGAATCTTCGAGCGACCGGTTGCCATGGTCGATTCTCGAAACTTTCAGTAAATCCAATGCTTCCCAAACATATTTGGGTGGACCTTCTTCTCCGGCATGGGCAACAGTCAGGAAACCTTGTTTAAGTGCCCAGGCAAATATTCGTTCAAATTTGGAAGGTGGATGCCCATATTCTGACGAATCAAGTCCGATGGCCGTAATCCAGTCTTTGTATTCAACTGCTTCCTGTAGAATCTGGAAGGCTGATTCTTCGCTCAGATGTCTCAAAATAGAAAGAATCAGGCGGGAGCTGATGCCCAGTTTTTCCTTTCCATCAATGAGTGCACGGTGAATTCCGGAAATAACTTTTCCAAATGGAATCCCTCGTGAACAATGGGTTTGCGGATCAAAAGACAATTCGGTGTGAAGGACATTCTGCGCATGGATTTTCAACAGGTACCACCAGGTCAGGTCGTAAAAGTCCTGCTCTTCCCGCAGCACATCGGCACCGCTGTAATAAATATCCAAAAATTCCTGAAGGTTACTGAATTGATAGGCAGCCTTCAGTTCTTCGACAGAATTGAAGTTTATTTTCAACCTGTTCCGGTAGGCAATTTCGAACATCAGTTCCGGCTCGAAAGTTCCTTCGAGGTGCAAATGAAGTTCCGCTTTCGGAATTCCGGAAATAAATTCTTCCAGTGTGCTCATAATCCTTTCTGATTTGCCAAACTGCAACAAATATGGGAATTCTGTCGATACAACACAATTACAGAAGACCTTTTCTACTTGCTTTTGTAATCAATTATCAGACGCATAATTTGTTCTGTCCTTGAAGCAAGCAATTCTGCGGCCCTTTCTTTCGATTCTTCCAGACTCATTGGTCGATCTGCAATTGAAAAAACCGATGTGACGCCGAGATCATGTATTTCAGTCATGTCGCCTGAAATCATGCCAGCCAGCGCAATGACTGGGATTCCATGCTTTTGAGCGATTTTCGCCACTCCGCTAACTGTTTTTCCATTGGCTGTCTGCGAATCAATTTTTCCTTCTCCGGTAAAAACCAGTCTTGCCACACTGATATGCTCTTCCAAATGAGTCAGTTGACTGATCAGTTCAAATCCTGAAACAATTTCAGCCTCACAAAAAGCCATTAGTCCGGCACCCAATCCACCTGCAGCCCCTGCACCGGGAAAATTAGCAAAGTCTTCCCCGAATTCAATTTTCAGGAGCTTGGCAAAATGAGCCATGTTTGTTTCAAGATTTTCAAGGATTTCGGGTGCTGCCCCTTTTTGCGGGCTATAAACGTAAGTTGCGCCGGATGCTCCTAAAAGCGGATTCCGGACATCACTGGCCACCGAAATTTTTACATTTCGAAGCAATGGATGGACATTGGAACTGTTGATTATATGAAGTTTGCCCAACGAACTACCACCAGAACCAATTGATTGGCCGTTGATATCGAGAAGTCCAAATCCAAGAGCCTGCGCCATTCCTGCTCCTCCATCGTTGGTTGCACTTCCGCCAATCCCGAGAATGATCTGAGCGTATCCGGCTTCCATGGCCGCCTTAATCAGAAGACCAGTTCCGAAGGTTGACGTAATCATTGGATTTCGTTCTTCGGCCAATAGCAATTCAATTCCTGAAGCTGCAGCCATTTCGATTACGACTGTTTTTCCATCTCCCAAAACTCCATAAAACGATTGAATTGGACGGTTCAACGCATCAAGAGATGAAGCCGGAATAATTTTCCCGCGGGTAGCAGCAACCAGCGACTCAACCGTTCCTTCTCCGCCATCCGCCATCGGAATGCAAATGATTTCTGCTTCAGGAAAAATCCGGAGAATTCCTTCTGAAATAGCTGAAGCAACCTGTGAGGCTGACAGGCATTCTTTAAACGAGTCGGGTGCAATTACAATGCGCATGACAATTAAATATTGAAAATAATCTGGTAAAATCAAATATATGATTTTTTACGAAAAAAACCGGTACAGTTAGGTTTATATCCCGATACCCGGCAGGAAGTATGGACCAATTTTGGCAAGGGATCCACCCGATTTGTTCAGGAAAAGGTACTAACTTGATTTTTCTTCAGACCAATCTTTTTGTATCGGACTCGGGTTAAATCAGTCAGCCCAACAAATTTCAAATTTGTTGGGCTGAACTTTAAAGGGAGTAATCAAAATCAACTTTTATTTAACCACAGATCTTAAATATTCAAGTACCGATTTCGCCTGAGCCTGATTTAGTCCGGGATCAGTCATAACGATGTTGTTATACTTAACGATCAGTGCTTTGATATAGGGGTCTGACTTCTGCATTCCCGAGGTGTTTAACATCAGATTCAGGATGAATTCCGGGGCACGGTCTTTGGCAATATTCCGGAGTGGCGGACCTATCTTCAGTTGATCCAATTCGTGGCAAAGTGCACAAGTATTGGTGAAAATAGTTTTCCCCTGGCTTACCAATTTAGCATCGATGGGGCCAAGTGTGATAGTTTTGATGGGACCGACCCCCAAATCTTTTATGTCATATTTCGGTTGGGCAATGGTCGCACCAATGCAAAGAATGAATGTAACGGCCAAAGTAAAAATTGAAATGATAAGCTTGTTTTTCATGGTATATAATATTAGAAATTAAACCAGGCTAAGAGGTAAATAGTATTGTTATGAGCTGCATTTCTACCTGCTCCATCGTAATTAACAGAGTTACCATCAAATTTGTTGTACGCAACATACTGAATTGAAAATTTGGTATTGTAAAAGGGCAGATATTCGATTTGATAAATTAAACCGCTGCTATTTGGTTTGTTGTTCAAACTTCCAATATTGGTATCTTCTGAACCCGACCGATTAAAATAGCAGACGGTGGCTCCCAGACCATTTTTCAAATACAGGTTTCCATCGACTTTAAATGAATTAAAGTTGTATTTAGATGAAGTTAAAGTTGAATCTTCCCGGTTTTCGGTTTCTTTAATCAGCGAAGAATGCAAAGTCAACGACCCGACATTCATTGTATGTGCGTACTGGAAATCGAAACCGAGATCGGTAAAATTATCCTTTGGCCCATTAATCCCAGTCTGGAAATGGTTGGAATGAATTCCAAAGGTTCCCAGTGCAGCATAGTTATTGCCCCACGAATGTTGAAGAGCAACTCTCCAGTACGGAGCAACTCCGTCGATTGTCATTAGAGTTGTAGCATCAGCAGGGTTTGCAGCACCTTGCTGACAAGTTCTGTAAAGGGTTAATTCTGTAAATAAGAAGTTGTTATATAAAGAATAAGCTCCTAACCCGGCAACTTGCATGCCCATATTTTCTAAGATAGTCGATTTTGTGGGTGAGTTTGCTGCTGGTGAAGACGCGTATGGGAAACCCCAGGCGGAAGTAGTATTCCAGCCATCCTGTACTGTTGGATTGTTGTTTAAAGTAATTCCGTAACCCAGACTTTTTCCGCCAATATTAGTTTGATTAGCATATCTGAGATCTGCATTATCCATTCCAAAGCTTACTCCATCATAGGTTGTTTGTATAAAAGTACCAATATGAGGTGCAATTTGCCCGGCATAAAACAAGCTAAACTGCTGTGGAAAGGCTACTGAATTGTTTTGAACACCCGCGTTATCTTTTGCAATATGCGTGAATGAAGTTTGTATCATGGCCGAAATAGGCAAGGCATCGAGTAATTTTAGTCTGGTTACTTTATCGCTGTCTTCTTTTACATCGATAGTTTTTGCCATAGTCATGGTATAGCCATTCAATTTAAACTGACGACCAAAAGGTGTAAGTTCCGGAAACGAATAATGGCAGGCAGTACACGACATCCCGGTTTGCCTGGCAAAACTGGGCAGGGCTTCTGCCACACCAGCGCTTATAAGAGATACGAGCACAATGATTAACACTTTGTAAATGTTAATTCTGGCTTTTGAAGTTCCAATACTTTTTATTGAACTAATTGATCCACTACATCTTTCCATTTGTAAAAATCTTTTCATTTTAAATGTTTTAGCGTTATCAATAATAAATCGGGTTTAAGTTGCAAGAATACGCATATTTCAGGATTAAATAAATCAATAATGAGATTTATATCATTTTTTATTTACAAAATGAGTTTTTAGAATACGATACAGTGTCAAAAAGTTGAACTTATCTAAATGTCAATTTCAACTAAAGTTCAAATACTTATTCATTTGCCAATATTAAATTCAGGTACTCCCTGTGTTTTATATATGATGCTTTTTAGATCTGCTACTTTAAATCATGATAAGTATTAAATCAAAACAATCCATGTACACATTTAGTTTTCCGAAGATTTCAAGCGTTGTGTCTTTCCCTTTTTTTATCAACAATCTACTTTTATGGCATCGAAAATGATATTTTTACTTTCCTGAAATTGGGGGTTTAAGGAGAAATTTATTTTTGATACAACGCGCTGATATGATTCCATTTACACATTTACATGTTCACTCTCAATACTCTATTCTGGATGGAGCAGCCAGTGTTAAAGGCCTGATTGCAAAAGCCAAAGCAGATGGCATGACAGCCCTGGCTTTGACTGATCATGGAAATATGTTTGGAGCAAAAGAATTTTACGATGTGTGTAAAAAAGAAGGGATCAAACCCATCATTGGATGTGAAACCTACGTTGCCGAAACCTCGCGTCACAGCAAAAAAGACGCGAAAGTTGACCGCTCGGGTTACCATTTGATTTTGCTGGCCAAAAACCTGGTTGGTTACCGGAATCTACTCAAGCTGGTGTCAGCTGCCTATACCGAAGGGTTTTACTACAAACCCCGGATCGACAAGGAACTGCTCGAAAAATATCACGAAGGACTGATTATTTCTTCGGCCTGTCTGGGTGGCGAAGTTCCACAACACATCATGGCCGGACATCTTAACGATGCCGATGAGACGATTCAATGGTTTAAATCGGTTTTCGGCGAAGATTTTTACCTGGAACTGCAAAGGCATCCGTCAACTTTACCCGAAATGAGGCGGAATGTATATGAAAGCCAGGTTCTGGTAAATACTCAAATGCTCGAACTGGCCAAAAAACATCAGGTAAAACTCATTTGCACCAACGACATTCATTTCATCAACGAGGAAGATGCCGACGCGCACGATTTGCTCATTTGCCTCAATACCGGTAAGGATCTGGACGATCCGGCCCGGATGCGTTACACCAAACAGGAGTGGTTTAAAACCACTGCCGAAATGAATGCATTGTTTGCAGATGTTCCTGAAGCATTGATCAATACACAGGAAATCACAGATAAGATCGAATCCTATGATTTAAACTCCTCGCCAATCATGCCTCTTTTTCCTATTCCTGAAGATTTCGGGAAACTGGATGATTACCGTGCCCGATTCAATGAAGAAATGTTGCGCGAAGAATTTGGTGAGGAAGCTTTCAAAGATCAGGGAGGATACGATAAAGTAGTGAGGGTAAAACTCGAATCCGATTACCTCGCTCTCCTGACTTGGAATGGGGCTAAAGTGAGGTATCCGCAACCATTTTCAGATGAGCTCCTCGAA
Organism: uncultured Prolixibacteraceae bacterium; assembly: GCA_903834475.1. GTDB lineage: Bacteria > Bacteroidota > Bacteroidia > Bacteroidales > Prolixibacteraceae > Aquipluma. Next base: position 36,197 of record CAILJH010000035.1, read on the forward strand.
CGCATTGAATTCGAATTGAATACAATCAAGACCATGGGTTTCCCGGGCTACTTCCTGATTACCCAGGATTTCATCAACGAGGCGCGGAAGATGGACGTGTTGGTTGGACCGGGCCGTGGTTCGGCTGCCGGGTCGGTGGTATCATATTGCGTGGGTATTACCAACATCGATCCGTTAAAGTACGATTTGCTGTTCGAGCGGTTTCTGAATCCCGACCGTGTTTCGATGCCTGACGTGGATATTGACTTCGATGATGATGGACGCCAGAAAGTGCTTGATTACGTGACCAATAAATACGGAAAAGACAAAGTAGCTCACATTTGTACCTTCGGGACCATGGCCACCAAAATGGCAATCAAAGATGTTGCGCGGGTTCTGAAACTTCCGCTTTCGGAGGCCGACCGCCTGACTAAAATGGTTCCGGATACACCGAAAATGAATTTTTTTACTGCATATAAAGAAAGTCCGGAACTGAAAGCCGAGTTGAAATCATCCAACGAATTGATCCGGACAACCTTGAAATTTGCGCAGACACTCGAAGGTTCGGTGCGTCAGACTGGCGTCCACGCCTGTGGAATCCTGATCAGCCGCGATCCGCTGACCGACCATATTCCGGTGATGCTCTCCAAGGACGACGAAAACCTTCTGACGACCCAATTCGACGGGAAATATGTAGAAGACATTGGTTTGCTCAAGATGGATTTTCTTGGACTCAAAACACTTTCCGTTATCAAGGAAACGGTTGAAAATATCAAGCTTTCGCGCGGAATCACAGTCGATATGGACGATCTTCCCGAGAACGATCCGCTCACGCTGGAACTTTTCAGCAATGGCGATACCACCGGTATTTTCCAGTTCGAGTCGCCCGGTATGAAAAAGCATTTGCGTAACCTGAAACCCAACCGTTTCGAGGATCTCGTCGCCATGAACGCGCTTTACCGTCCGGGACCTATGGAGAATGTTCCATCGTACATCAAGCGAAAACATGGTCAGGAGAAAATTGAATATGAAAGTCCATTGATGGAACCCTACCTGAACGACACCTACGGAATTACCGTTTATCAGGAACAGGTGATGCTTCAGTCGCGGGCGCTGGCTGGTTTTACCCGTGGCGATTCCGATTCGCTCCGCAAAGCGATGGGTAAAAAGCAGATTTATCAGATGGATAAACTGAAAGAAAAGTTTCATGTGGGCTGCATGAATAATCCAAAGTTTATTGAAGGTTGCCTTGTTGGAAACAAAGATCCGGATAAGCTGATCGATAAAATATGGAAAGACTGGGAAGCATTTGCCAGTTATGCCTTCAACAAATCGCATTCGGTTTGTTATGCCGCGGTAGCTTACCAGACCGGCTATTTAAAAGCACATTATCCGGCCGAATTTATGGCTGCCAACATGAGCCGGAACCTCAGCAACATTACTGAAATTTCGAAGCTGATGGAAGAATGCAAGCGGATGAAGATGAATGTTCTGGGACCTGATGTGAGCGAGAGTTATACCAAATTTACTGTAAACAAATCGGGAAATATCCGCTTTGGAATGGCTGCAGTGAAAGGTGTGGGTGAAGGTGCCGTTCAGGATATCATCAAAGCGCGGAAAGGCGGCACGTTCAAGGATATTTATGATTTTGTGGAACGGGTGAACCTTCAGTCGGTCAACAAAAAAAACATCGAAGCACTGGCCATGGCCGGAGCATTCGATTCATTTAAAAAACATACCCGAAGCCAGTTTTTTGCTCCGGATGACAACGACCTGACGTTTGTCGAAAAGCTGATCAGGTACGGCAACAAGATGCAATACGAGAGCAACAACATGCAGCCGTCGCTTTTTGGTGAAATCATGGCAGGACAGTCGGTTCAGAAGCCCGAACCTCAGCCGGTTCCGGAATGGCCGGATTTGATTCTGCTCGAAAAAGAGAAAAATCTGGTCGGTGTTTACCTCACTTCGCATCCGCTCGACCGGTATAAAGTCGAAATTGAAACCCTGGCGACCAAAGATATTACGTTTAAAGATCTGAACAGCAACATTGATGCGCTGAAAGGCAGGGAAATGACGTTTGTCGGGATGGTGACCGAAGCGCGAGAAAGTTTTGGCAAAACCGGAAAACCATACAGCCAGATTGTTCTGACCGATTATACCGATTCGTATAAATTCTTTTTCTTTGCCAAAGACTATGTCGAGTTTGGCAAGTATTGCAAACCCGGACTCTACCTGATGGTTAAAGGTTTGGTTCAAAACCGTTATGGAGGCGATCAGCTCGAATTTAAGGTGAGCCGGATCGAACTGATGGAAGAAATCCGTGAGAAATACTTTAAAAGCATTACGGTGAAAATCCCACTTACTGCTCTTACAGGCGAAGTTATTTCCGATCTTGAACGGCTGACCTTGAATAGCAAGGGAAAGTCGTTGCTACGATTTGATATCATTGATCTCGAAACAAAAATGGTGGTTAATCTGTTTTCAAGAAATACAAGGATTGAAATCACAGACGAATTGCTTTCGTATTTTGAGAAACATGATGATCTTGTTTTTAAAATTAATTAGGCTAATTTTGCGACTGAAATTAATTTTCCTGAAATTTTAACACATAAAAAATATACAGATGGCTTTAGAAATTAATGATGCAAATTTTGAAGAATTGGTTCTTCAGGCCGACAAGCCGGTTTTGGTTGATTTTTGGGCCGAATGGTGTGGTCCTTGCCGCATGGTTGGTCCTATCGTGAATGAACTTGCCGACGATTACGCCGGAAGATTGATCGTTGGAAAAGTGGATGTGGACAGCAATCCGGGAATCGCTTCCCAATTCGGAATTCGCAACATTCCTACCATTTTATTCTTTAAAGGTGGCGTGGTTGTTGACAAACACGTTGGCGCTGCCCCAAAGACAACACTTTCTTCAAAAGTCGACAGCATTCTGTAATCCTTAGTTTCATGAAAAAAAGGCATAGGAAACATGGTTTCTTATGCCTTTTTTAGTTGTAGATTTGGAATGTATTCAAAATGTCCGTTGCCTGAAGGCCAACGACAAATGATATAATTCTGATAAAATTGGGTTCATTTATAAAAAGCAATATCCTTTGCCGTCTGCTGAAGCAGACGGGTAGGTGAGATAAATTACAGATTCTTGAACAATCTTCTCGACATACAGCAGTTACAGCAGTTTGATAACCTCGAATTCATCTCGAAAGAGGTGGTTGAAGGTTTTATTACCGGATTGCACCGTAGCCCCTTTCATGGGTTTTCGGTTGAATTTGCTGAGCATCGACTCTACAACACCGGCGAATCGACCAAACACCTCGACTGGAAACTGTTTGCACGGACTGACCGTTTGTTTGTGAAACAGTACGAAGAAGAAACCAACCTTCGCTGCCAGCTGGTCATCGATACTTCTTCATCCATGCTTTTTCCTTACGAAAAGGGAAAGCCATCAAAAATCAACAAGCTGGCATTCTCGGTGTATTCGGCTGCTGCAATCATCTATTTGCTCCGGCGTCAACGCGATGCGGTTGGCCTGTCACTTTTTTCTGATGAAGTTGATTTTCACTCTCAGGCGCGTCTGTCATCGGTGCATATCGATATGCTTTACAGTCAGCTGGCTAATTTGCTGAATCAGGAACAGGCCTTGCTGCAGAAGAAAACAAAAACTGTTGATGCGTTGCACATGATTGCCGAGAACATCCACAAACGATCGCTGGTCATTCTTTTCAGCGACCTGATTGAACAGGAAAGTACCGACGAATTATTCGAAGCCCTTCAGCACCTGAAATACAACAAGCACGAAGTCTTGCTTTTCCATGTGACCGACCACCGACAGGAACGGGCATTCGATTTCAGGAACCAACCCTACCGTTTTGTGGATCTGGAATCGGGCGACCACATCAAGTTTTCCCCTCAAGACCTGAAAAATAATTACGAGAAAGCTGTTTCAGAATATTTCGAGGAATTGCGCGTCCGTTGCGGGCAGTATCACATCGATCTGGCCGAAGCAGATATCAACGAAGACTTCAAACACGTGCTTTATACTTACCTGCTGAAACGGAAAAGATTGTTTTAGAGAGAAGCCCCTCTACAACCTCTCCCCAAAAGGGAAGGGGGCACGTTCCCGAAATCTGGTTGCGTCATGCTGAATTTATTTCAGCATACAACCGACAAACAATAGATCCCGAAATAAATTCGGGATGACGGATTGCATGGATCGAAGCACTTTTAAGCCCCCTCTTGGGTAGGGGGTTTTGGGGGAGGCTTCTATTTTTTTTCAAACAAATCGCAACTAATCGGATAGTGATCGGAATGGTTAAGGCTGGAAACCTCAAAATTATAACTGGTAAATCTGGGGCTGTATAAAATATAGTCGATTCGGAACGATGGCAATTTCCCATTGTAGGTATTGGCTGTTCCTTTTCCGGATTCCGTAAAAGAATCTTTCAAATCACCACGAACCGTTCGGTAGGCAAACGATACCGGCGTATCGTTGAAATCACCGCAAACAATTACCGGGTAACGACATTGATTGAGATGCTCACGGAGGGTTGCAGCCTGCTCGGCCCTTTTAATCAAAGCCTTTCTGAATTTCAGGCTGATCTCCAGAAATTTGTTTTTTGTTTCAACCTGATTATCAAAATCGATGGAGTCTATGGTATTGATCTCTTTGGGCTGGAGTTGATACGATTGCAAATGGCAGTTATATATCCTTACCGTATCCGAATTCATTAGGATATCTGTAAAAATGATCATGTTCCCTGAGTTTACAAATCGGATTTCACCCATATTCACGATTGGGAAACGGGTCAGGGTAAGCTGTCCTCCGGCATTGCTGCTATGCGCCAGCTGCATGTGACTGATATCCCCAAGCTTGGTGTTATTGATGTCGAAAATCTGACGTTTATTGAGCCGGACTTCCTGAAGGCAAATGATATCGGCATCTTCCTGCCTTAGGAAATCAAGGATATGATCGGCATTTTCCTTATTTGGGAATTCTGTGGCACCCATAAAATACCGGACATTGTAACTGGTAATCCTGATTCCTTTTTCAGTGGTTGTTTTGCCTGAAAATTGAAGGTAATTGCCAATGTGCTGGTATCCGGCAAGGATGGTAAAGATTGAAAAGAGAGTGAACCAGGGTTTTATGATCACCCAAAGGACAATGAAAACCAGGTTGACAACCAGCAGATATGGATAGGCAATTCCGAACAGTGCTGCAAACCAAAGCTTCTCGGGACTGAGAAAAACCGAAACTGAAGCGATTCCCAGCGAGAAAACAGCGACCAGATTAAAGAACAGCAGCGTATATATCAGAAATTGCTTCAACCGAATTTTTGTTTTGTGCCAACATCACCTTTCGACAAGCGACGCCTATGACAAATATAGGAAATATTGAACAGCAACAGGTCAGTATTTCAAGGGCTTTTCGAGTGCTGCCCGAATCATCCGGTCTTTTCCGTTGATATCTTTTTTTAGTAAAACTTCCGAAAATCCTTTTTCCTGAAGCATCCGGGAACATTCTTTTCCAAAGGCTTCGTTGAGTTCGAAATACAAACGGCCACCGTCATTCAGTTGGACCCTTGCAAAATCAGCGATCCGTTCATAAAATATCAGTGGATTCTCATCGGAAACAAACAGCGCAAGTTCCGGCTCGAATTCCAATACATTTTTCTCCATCAGCAATTTTTCCGTTTCCCTGACATACGGCGGATTGCTGACAATGATATCCAGTTCCGGAATCTTAATTTCAGGTGATAATTTCAAAATATCGTATTCAAACAGGGCAACATCCGTTGAGTTTAGTTCCGAATTCAGGCGTGCAGTTTCGAGGCAAACGGGCGAAATGTCGCATGCCAGAACGGTTGACAGCGGAATGGTTTTCCGGAGTGAAATGGCAATGCAGCCGGTTCCGGTACCGATATCCAGGATAGTTGGTCTGGCCAGTTTATTTTCCTGAATGATCCATTGAACCAGTTCTTCTGTTTCGGGGCGCGGAATCAGCACTTCAGGAGCAGTCCTGAAAGGCAGACCATAAAATTCGGTTTCACCCAGAATGTACTGGATGGGTTCATGGTTTTTCAGGCGACCAAGGATTTGACTCATGCTTAGCAATTCTTCCGCAGTCAGTTTTTCATCTTTAGAGAGTAAAAATTGAGTACGCGAATATCCTTTCAGCTTTTCGAAAATCAGGAAGATCAGGCTTTCTGTTTCCTCGGGTGAATAAATTTCTGCCAATTCTTTTCGGATGGATGCAATACCTGCCTTCATTTTATACCAAAATTAATTTTAATTCGATCCAGAGCTGTATCTGGTGTATTGCCGGTGGATTGAAATGTTTAGGACAAACGAGTGTGCGAAGATTGTCTTATTGCAGTTCTCCAATCGGTATTATTGTTATTTTTGGCAAAGTTAATTTTTTCGCTGATGAGTACTCCGCAAATCTTTATGCAACGCTGTCTCGAACTGGCACTTCTTGGAATGGGCGATGTGGCTCCCAATCCGATGGTCGGTTGCGTCATCGTGTGCGATGGAATCATCATTGGCGAAGGTTATCACGAAAAAATTGGCGGGCCGCATGCCGAAGTGAATGCCATCCGTTCGGTAAAAAATCCTGAACTGCTGGAGAAGTCAACACTGTATGTTTCGCTCGAACCATGCGCACATCACGGCAGAACGCCTCCCTGTGCTGATTTGATTATTGAAAGCCGGATTCCGCAGGTGGTCGTTGGTACAGTTGACCCGTTTGCAACGGTTGCCGGAAAAGGAATAGAACGAATGGTGACTGCTGGAATAGATGTTGAGGTAGGCTTGCTCGAAGCTGAATGCCGCAATCTGAACCGCCGGTTTTTTACCTTTCACGAGAAAAAGCGCCCGTATATTCTTCTGAAATGGGCGCAAACACTCGATGGATTTATTGATACCGACCGGACCGAAACCCAGCATCCGACCTGGATTACCAATGCATTGTCAAAAAGGTTAGTTCACAAACAGCGTTCCGAAGAATCGGCTATTTTAATTGGAACCAATACTGCCGAATTCGACAATCCGGCACTGACTGTGCGCGAATGGACCGGAAATCAACCTATCCGTTTAGTGATTGATCGCACCGGAAGACTCGATCCTGCTTTGCATATTTTCGACGATAAAGCGCCAACATGGGTTTTTACTGAAATGAGTACACGGGGAACAGGAAACAGAAAATACATCACGCTGGACTTTGACCGGGACATCCTACCGCAAATGCTTTCGGAATTGTATCAGAGGAATATTCTCTCGGTGGTGGTGGAAGGCGGAGGCATCTTACTCAACAGTTTTCTTGAGAATGGTTTGTGGGACGAGGCCTTTGTATATACCGGCAACCAGTTCTTCGGAAAAGGTGTTGCTGCGCCCCAGATTTCAGGAGAAACGATTGGGTTTGAAATACTGGACGATTGCAGATTGCATGTGCGGAGAAATAAGTCAGAACACGATTTTAAGGATTAAAGGATAGACAGGATTATTCAGATTTCCTGAATTTGAAATCTTCTTTGCTTACCAGTTTTTTGTTGTAAACTCTCTTGAATTCCAGACTCAAGTTTCCAAAATTGATCAAAAGTCCATCGGCCATATTATAGGCTTCAAGGTAATTAATGGCCTGTGCTTTATGCACCCCTTCTAACTTTTCTACTGCTTTTAACTCAACCATTACACATTCTTCCACAAAAAAATCCACTCTACGTGTTCCAATTTGCTCGTCCCGGTAAAAAATGGGCATTTCTTTTTCACGTTCAAAGGCCAAATTCTGCCAAGCCAACTCAATGGCCAGTGCCCGTTGGTAAATCACTTCCTGAAACCCATTACCAAGTGTGCTTTGAACCTGCATAGCGCAGCCAATAATTTTGTGAGTCAATTGATCGATTTCATTTTCCATATGACTTTCTCTTTTAAATTAATTGTCTGAACACGATTAAATTAATCACAGAATTTTCAAAGATAATATGCTTCAACTTAATTCTTATTCTAAAATCATGTCAATCCTTTAATTCTCATAATCGTGTTCAGAATTAATTTGTTTATCCGCGTATTTTTAGTGAAATTTAGTCACACCAAATCCATCGATAAAAGCACATGGCTATTTTGCCCGAAATATGGAAAGCATTGCCCAGTCTGGCTACCACCTTGTACATTTTAACAGTGGTTTTTATTGCCATTCTGATCATTCTGGAGAACCGCAATCCGGTAAAAACGATCAGTTGGATCCTTGTATTGGTGTTGCTTCCAATTGCCGGAATTGTGGCTTACCTGTTTTTTGGTCAGGAATATCGTAAAACGAAGATGTATTCGCGTAAAGGTTTAAAGCACCTTGAACGGCTGAGAAATCTGACTCTTGAACAATTAGATACCCTTCCAGACAACCATTTTCAAATCAGCGACCGACTCTATTCCAAGAAAAGATTAATTAATCTATTGCTTGCCAATTCGAATGCCGTTTTAACAAGCGACAATGAAATTCAGATTTTACGAAATGGCGCCGAAACTTTTCCGGAGATTTTCAAAACCATTGAGGGGGCCAAACATCATATTCATTTGGAGTTTTACATTGTGGAAGACGATTCGATCGGAAATCATCTGCGCGAACTTCTGATTCAGAAAGCCCTTGAAGGGGTTGAAGTTCGTTTTATCTACGACGATGTGGGCAGTTGGGAATTGAAAAGAAAATTTATCCGTTCGTTGGTGGATGCCGGGGTGAAGGTGGATTGTTTTATGCGGGTGAGGTTCCCAAATCTGACTTCAAAAGTAAATTACCGAAACCATCGTAAAATACTTGTGGTAGATGGCACCACTGCCTTTGTCGGAGGCTTGAATTTTGCTGATCGCTATCAGGATGGAGTGCCCGGAATCGGTCCCTGGCGCGATACACATCTGAAACTAACCGGAGGTGCTGCTACTGCCTTGCAGATTATTTTCATGGCCGACTGGTATTTTGTTTCCAAGGAAATATTGAAAGGTGACAAGTATTTCAAATCCTTTGAAGCTGGGAATGGAAAACTGGTTCAAATGGTTGCCAGCGGACCGGATTCTGACTGGGAAAGTATAGGTCAGGCCTATTTTGCAGCCATTGCTTCAGCCACGGAGTACGTATATATTTCGACACCTTACCTGATGCCACCTGCTGATATTGTGACTTCGCTAAAGACTTCAGCGTTGGGCGGAATTGATGTTCGAATCATCGTTCCCGGATTGTCGGATGCAGTTACATCCAAATGGGGAACCAATTCCTATATCGAGGAATTGCTCGAAGCCGGGGTGAAAATATATTTCTATAAAGCAGGTTTTATCCATAGCAAAGTCATCGTAGTTGATGGATTGTTTTCATCCGTCGGTACTGCCAATTTGGACTTCCGAAGCCTGGAAACAAATTTTGAAGTCAATGCGATGATTTATAATGAAGAAATAGCGGGAATTCTGACGCAGCAATTTTTTGATGACCAGGAAAAAAGTCAGGAAGTAATTCTGGAACAATGGATTAAACGACCTCGGATGAACAAGATTAAAGAGTCGTTTGCACGGATTCTGAGCCCGATGCTTTAAAAAAATGCCCTGCAAACAATTGGTCTGCAGGGCATTTTTGTAATTAATGAATATGTTTTTTGATAATCGTCAGCTTAAAGGCTGTCTCCAAAATCCTGACGGAATTTAGCGACCAGTTTGTCAACCCAATCCCCGATAGGTTTTAATTTACCCACAAAGAAACGAAGTACCGGTGGTTCTTCGGTCCATTCCAATCCTCCAACAAGATGGCGGTTGTCGTATAACCACTGGATGCGGTCTTCGGCATATTTGACTTGCGATAACGTGAATACCCTGCGAGGAAAGGCCAGACGAAGCAATTCCACATCAGCCAGTACATCGTCGCCGTTTTCGTCACGAACACTTGAAATGGTACCGCGCTCCATGCCGCGAATTCCTGAAGCAATGTATAAAGCTGCAGCCAAAGCACCTGCGGGATATTGCTGCTGTGGAACGTGTGACAGAAAATCTTTTGCATCGAGATGGCAGCCTAAACCTCCTGAAGGTGTGATAACCGGAATACCCTTTTTATCGAGTGCATCCACCAGATATTTGATGAAGGTAGGTGAATGGCTGATTACATTGAAATCCAGCGTTTCTATCAGACCCACAGCCATAGCTTCGATTTCGCGAACACTCATTCCGCCATAGGTAAGGAATCCCTCATAAAGTGGAACCCAGTCGCGCATTTGCATATAGATATCGTGGTTATTGGTACAAATTCCACCACCACGGGTACAGCTCACTTTACGACCTGAAAAGTATGAGAAGTCGGTGTAGCTCAACATTTCGTGCAAAATGGATTTGATTGACTTGTCCTGATAACCTTCCTCTTTGGTTTTGATAAAATAGAGGTTTTCGTTGATCAAACTGGTATCCATCAACAGCATGATTTTGTTTGCTTTGGCAATTGCCGAAACTTCGCGAAGATTTGCCATCGAAAACGGCTGGCCTCCGATAAGATTAGTCCCTGCTTCGAAACGAATATAGGCAACGTTTCCGGCACCCCACCGTTTAATTACATCATGCAGTTTACCGATATCCATGTTTCCTTTAAACGGGAAATCACTTTTTATTTTCAGAGCTTCGTCGGTATAAATTTCTTCAACTGCGCTGCCCATCATTTCGATGTGTGCTTTGGTTGTGGTGAAATGGTAGTTCATGGGAACAACGGTTCCAGCCTTGCAAAAAGATTTTGCAATGATGTGTTCTGCTGCACGGCCCTGATGTACCGGAAGAAAATATTTTTGGTTAAATACTTCCTGAATCGCATTTTCAAGTTTGGTGTAGCTGGCCGATCCGGCATACGAATCGTCGGCCAGACTCATGGCAGCCACCTGATTATCGCTCATGGCATTGGTTCCTGAGTCGGTAAGCATATCGAGGAAAACATCCTTGTTTTGAAGCAGGAAGGTATTGAAGCCTGCTCCGAAGATTGACACTTTACGTTCTTCAATAGGTAAAAGGTTCAGCTTTTGAACTACACGGACTTTGTGCATTTCGAGTGGTGTGGTTTCACCACTGTAAAATTTGACGGTTTTTAATTTTTCAAGATTTTCCATTAGTTGATTGTAATTGGTTCGTAAAATCATACCTGATTCCAAAACCATATTAAGCCTGAAAACGAAAGTAAAATCGTGATCATTTTTAAATTTGATTTTTGGGAATGCGAGTTTACAAATAAAAATCTTTAATCAATTCAAGAGATTCAGTTTTGATTTGTAATATAAAACATACGATTTGATTGAATTTCGATGGAAAATAAGAAGAATTCCATCCAATCAAAGAAAGAGCTGAAGCGAAATACTTCCGGCAAAAAGTTTGTTCTGCCTGAAATCCAAAGATGTAGACTTTTTTATTCCTTTAAAACGGCAATTTCCCCAAATCCACATTTCCACCACTCAGTATTATCCCAACCCTTTTACCTTTTACATCCAGTTTATTTTCGAGTATAGCTGCCAGTGGAACTGCCGATGAAGGCTCGATGATAATTTTCATTCTCTCCCAAATCATGCGCATGGCTGCTACAATACCTTCTTCTGAAACGGTTACAATCTGGTCAACTTCCTTCAGGATAATCAGGAAAGTCAAACTTCCAAGCGAAGTTAAAAGACCATCGGCAATGGTTTTAGGTGCTACTGAAGGTTGGAGATATTTGGAGTAGAAAGAGCGAAAAGCATCGTCGGCTCCCGCAGGTTCAGCTGCAATTACCCGGGCATTTGGCAACAAAGCCTTGGTTGAAATCGCTGTCCCGCTGAGTAATCCGCCGCCACCAACAGGAGCCATCACCACGTCGAGATGACCAATTTCTTCAATCAGTTCCTTGGCAGCAGTTCCCTGTCCGCAAATCACGTTGAAATAATTGTATGGATGAATTTCGGTTGAGCTGGTTTTTTCAGCCACTTTTTTCAGGGTCGATTCTCTGGCTTCCAAAGTTGGAGTACAAAAAGTAATTTGAGCGCCATAACCGGCAACTGCAATCTTTTTGATTTCAGGAGCATTTTCGGGCATCACAATGTAGGCAGGAATTCCCCGCATTCGGGCAGCTAAAGCCAATGCTGCGGCATGGTTTCCTGAAGAATGCGTGCAAACTCCGTTTTTGGCTTCTTCGTCAGTTAGTGCAAACACCGAATTGCATGCCCCACGAAACTTAAAAGCGCCAACTTTTTGAAGGTTTTCGCACTTGAAGAACAAGTCGGCCCCAACCATTTCGTTGATGCTTTTTGAACTTAATACCGGAGTATGATGAATATACGGACGAATTCGATGGTGCGCTTTTTCAATATCTGAAAAGCTTGGTAAACTGATCATTGCGGTTTATTTTTGAAGTTCTGGCAAGTGTTAGTTCATGAAATATCAGGCAATCCACACAAAAGTATTAAAATTGGAAGAGAAGCAAAATTGATTTTGTACTTTGGACAGATTAAAATTCAAATTTTAACTGCCTTTATGACTGAAATCAATCGTCGCATCTTTATAAAATCAGCTGGTCTGGCCTTCGGTAGCGTGTTGCTTTTCCCGGCATGCCTGAAACAAAGCAGCATTTATCATTTCTTTTCTAATGAGGAAGCACTTTGCATGATAGCCCTTTGCGAGCAAATCATTCCTAAAGACAGTTCGCCCGGAGCCACCAATGCCGGAGTAATTTTCTACATCGACAAGCAGTTGTCCGGAATTTTTCAATACGATCAGGAAACTTACCGGACAGGTATTAAAAACCTTCAGGATTATTGTTCTAACAAATCAGGAAAATCGTTCGAAAAGCATTCTGCGGAGGACCAAATCCAGATTATGAAGTTGATGGAGTCGAACCAAATGAGCGAAACCGAATGGTCCGGGAAAAATCCGGCGAACTTCTTTAATCTGTTATTATCTCATACCATGCAGGGTTTTTATGGCTCGCCAATCCATGGCGGAAATAAAGACAATATCAGTTTCAAGATGCTTCGAATCGACTATCCTTTGGTAGTCGACCAAAACCAAATTAGATCCTGAACGATCCAATTTTATGAACTTGATAATTTCAAAACAGATGAAAACAAAAAATCGTGTTCTGCTGAGCATTTTTGTGGTTGTGGCGTTGTTCTTTTTTTCTTCATGCGCTACGGTTCAACAAGTTGATGACTGTACAAGCGGACATACCTATGGATTTCTGGGTGGATTATGGCATGGAATTATTGCCCCGGTTTCCTTTATCGGTAGCCTTGTCAGCGATCATATTGCCGTTTGGGCCGTCAATAACAATGGCGGCTGGTACACCTTTGGATTTCTGATTGGTGTCGGTGGTCTGGGATTTGGTGGGAGCAAAGCTTCCAGATAATCCATGTCAGAAATGAGGAAAATGGAAAGAGGAAAAGCAATCGGTTTCACGGATTCTATGAGTTCGGAATAGTTTCCTTTTCAGTTTAGACTCCAACAATATTTATCTAATTTACAAAATGTCTTCATGGCAAATAAACATGTCAATGCAATTATAGTCGGTGCTGGTGCTGGTGGAGGAATTGTCGCCAAAGAGCTTGCCACCAAAGGACTTTCGGTAGTTCTCTTCGAACGTGGTGAATGGCCTAACTATGATGAGCATCCAAACGATGAACTGATTTCGCAGCGCACTGAGGTGCTCGGTTCTCCTTTTGGTCCCGATCACATCAAAAATCCCCGAACGTTAACTTATAAAGGTGGGAGCAAGCAGATTGTAACTCCAATCCACGGCAATTACAACAACGTTGCAGCTTGTGTCGGTTCCGGAACCGTGAGTTACGGTGCAATGGCCTGGCGCTTTATGCAGGAGGATTTCAAGCTTAAAACAGTTTACGGTTCGGTAGAAGGCTCAACTTTGGATGACTGGCCGATTACTTATGAAGAACTTGAACCTTATTATGAAAAAGCTGAATGGGAAATCGGTGTTTCAGGTGACGATACGCAAAATCCCTTTGCACCTCCGCGAAAGAAAAAGCAACCCATGCCACCTTTCGAATACAATGCAGAAGCCAAAGTTTTGTACGATGCCTCCAAGCGACTAGGACTGCACCCGTTTCCGATACCCATGCTCAGGAATTCAGTTCCAAACAATAACCGCGAAGCATGCATCCGGAACCTCACCTGCTGCGGATTTGCCTGCCCGGTTGATGCCAAAAACGGAACCCAGAATACGGTGATACCGATTGCCATAAAAACCGGAAACTGCGATTTAAGAACTGGCAGCAAAGTCGTTGAAATCATGATTGACGATCGCGGGAAAGCAACTGGTGTCAAATATTTTGATAAGGATGACAAGCCACAGATACAAACAGCTGATGTGGTCGTTGTGGCTGGTGCAGCCATCGAGACAGCCCGTTTGCTGCTTAATTCGAAATCCAGACTTTTCCCCAATGGTGCCGGGAATAATTCCGACTGGGTAGGGCGCAATCTGGCTGGTCATGCCTATACCGGGGCTTACGGATTGTTTGATTATGACATTCTTGATTTTGCCGGACCAGGTGCCACCATTGCCTGGTGTGATTTCAACCATCACAATCCGGGTATTATTGGCGGTGGTTTACTTGCCAACGAATTTAACCGGCTGCCCTATTTGTACACCGGAATCCGGCCTCCCGGCTCTGCCCGATGGGGAAAGGATCACAAGGAATTCCAGCGCAGCATGTATCACCGAACTGCCCAGATAGTTGGACCAATTCAGGAAATGCCCATGTACGAATCTCGGGTAACTGTTGATCCGGAAGTAAAAGATTTCTGGGGCATTCCTGTTGCTTCCCTTTCGGGCGACCGTCATCCGTTGGATTATGAGCATTGCAAGTTTTTATCGGCCAAAGCGGAAGCCATTTTAAAGGAAGCCGGAGCATACCAGACCTGGCAAAGTATTGGAGGACAAGGTGGGCCAAGTGGTGGTCAGCATCAAAACGGAACTGCCCGCATGGGAAACGATAAAAAAACTTCAGTAGTAAACAAAAACGGACAAATTCATGAGATTGACAACCTGTTTGTTGCCGATGGCAGTGCGATGGTCAATGGCGGAGGATTCAATCCTGCCCTTACCATCATGGCTCTTGGATTCCGGGTTGGCGAATACATTGCCAAGAACTTTGCATCAATCCGGGTTACGTAAAAAATTGCATTCGGGGAATTAATTATCAGAAGCATACCATTCGGCGAAGGAATTACTGGTTTCGTAAAGACGAACGCTGAAAAGTTCCAGATGTTCGGGCAGCAGGAGTTTCACCTGACCGGCAATGTACTGCACCATATTTTCTGAGGTCGGCTGAAACGGAACAACCTGAAGTCTTTCATACATTTGCCCCATTGCACTGAGTTTGTCGATCGGGGCTTTTTCGTTGATCATCAGTGAATGATCCAGTTTGCTGATAATCTGCTCCTGAATGAGTTTTTTCAAAATGCTGAAGTCAATCACCATTCCGTCTTTCGGACTTCCGGCGTCCTGCATGGGTTCACCAGCAATCGTAACCTGTAATTTGTAAGAATGTCCGTGGATATTGCGGCAAAGCCCGTCATAGTTGAGCAGTGCATGCGACATTTCGAAGCCGAATTGTTTGGTAACCCTGATTTTTGCCATTGATTGAATTTTCGGAGGTCGAAATAAAGATCTGATTTCTGAACTTTATTCGCAGGTACAGCGTTGCAGGCAGTCAACAATCTGACTGAGAATGTCATGTTTCAAATAATAGGATGTATTTTTTCCTTCCCGTTTGGAGCATAAAACTCCTTTATCTTTCAGAATGCCTAAATGGTGCGAAGTAGTAGATTGTTCGATACCAAGTAGTTCGTGTATTTCTGTTACAGTAAGTTTTTTACCGCCTTCCAAATGTTTCAAAATAGCAATTCGCATGGGATGCGCGATGGCTTTGAGCATGCTGGCAGCCATTTCCAATTTATCGGATTCTATTTCCTGAATGTTCATCATGGTTCATTTTTTACAAATGCAAATATATCAATAATTAGGTTTCCGAAAAACTTTCTTTTGGTCTGCCATTAGTTTAGAATGTATCCAAATAAGTGAAAATTAGCTTTTTACAAGCTCCGGAGTTAAAAATAATCAAACAGATCGGTTTTCCTAAAAAAGTAAATATATTTTATAATTTTGAGACACTCAAAAAAAGCCTGAATGACCTCTTTGGATATCATACAATCGCCGATAGTAGACGAACTTAAAAGTTTCGAGAGTTACTTTAAGGAATCTATTCAAAGCGATATTCCACTTCTTCGAATCATCATCCGATACATTCTCCGGAAAAAAGGCAAGCAAATGCGTCCAATGTTTGTTTTTCTTTCGGCAAAAATGTGTGGCGAATTCAATGAAACTACCCTTTTGGCAGCTTCTTCCATAGAGTTGCTGCATACAGCAACTTTATTGCACGATGATGTTGTAGATGAATCGTACGAACGACGAGGAAGTTTTTCAATCAATGCACTTTGGAAAAATAAAATTGCCGTATTGGTCGGTGATTTCATCCTCGCACGCGGAATGCTGAACACTCTCGACCGTAAGGAATACCGATTTTTGCACCTGATTTCCCGGGCTGTAAAAGACATGAGCGAAGGCGAAATCCTTCAAATGCGCAAAAGTCGGAAACTCGATATCGACAATGAAACGTATTTCGAGATTATAAGAAAAAAAACGGCCTCACTCATCGCAACAAGTATGGCAATCGGCGCAGCGTCGGTAACCAAAGACGATGAAGTCGTAGAAAAAATGTTCAGGATTGGATTGGATGTTGGAATTGCCTTCCAGATCAAAGACGATATTTTTGATTACCAAAGCAAAGGTATTCTGGGAAAACCTACCGGTAACGACATCAAGGAAAAGAAAATTACATTGCCATTACTTTATGTTCTGAATAATTGTGAATCAAGGGAACGTAGCCGGATATTAAGTCTGATTAAACGCAAAAATAAGAATCAGGCCAAAGTTAAAGAGTTGGTCGATTTGGTGGTGAGCCGCGGTGGATTGGAATATGCAGCTCAGCAAATGAACCAGTTCCGTGAAAATGCCATTGCAGGGATTATGGAATTTCCGGAAAGCGAATCGCGGAATGCGTTAATTGAACTGGTAAATTACACGACTACCCGGCAAAAATAAGAATGGAAAAGAGTCATTCGTCAATAGAAAATTGGCTTTTTTACAAATGACCAATGCCTTATTCCTGAATTTTATTTCACTTTCCTGAATATCTTCTGCGAAAAATAATTGGGCAATGTTTCGTCGGTATTAATGATAATTCCGCCCAGAATGTAAATTGGATACCGGTTCAAAAAGTCCGGATGGTGCTTGATTAGTTCAATAATTTCCTTTTCAATCTCGTTGTAAACCAAATGCGTAGTTTTCAGGATAGGAACTTCGGCATTCCTTATTTCTTCAGCCATCGGCAATAAGCGAAGTGCTAAAAATTCGGGCTGAAATTCGGAATAATCGGCAGGGTCGATCTGATGAATGGAAGTGGATAAAACATGGTCCTGAACCATCATCAGTGCGCCGCAGGTATTGGTATGGCGATGTTGACCGACGCGCCTGATTTTGCCGACTTCTCCGGTTCGTGAAATGCCGATGTGCGAACCAAAAATGAACAATGCCGCTCCACCATCGGGAATATGATCGGAAAAAGCGGTGAGGCCAATTTCTCCAACGAAAGGATATCCGGCCAATCCACCCATTATAAATGTTCCTGAAGGTGACGGAAGGTTCATCTTTACCGGATTGTGATTGAGTTCATCGAAGCAAAATGAGGTGGCAACAATGATGCTGTTCATCTCTATCCCTTCCTGCTCGGCAATTTGAAGCACCGCATTATGCGAAGCTTCCGACATGGTAGAGAATTCGTCGAAGTACTGGCTGATTATTTTCTGCACTGATTTTTATTTAGATGTTGAATTGAATTCAGATGTTAAGGAATATCTTATATAAGTTCAATTTTGATTGTGAAATCCATTCCGTCCGAAAAATGGGATATACCTTGAAAATCTTATTCTCGCAGACGGTTTTCTTTTGCAACTTCATACCTCAGGGCGCCACTCCTACGTCGTTTGCCGTTCGACTGAGCTCACGTCGAAGCCCTGGGCTACCAATATTTCGCCCATACTGGGCTGAACCCCCAAACCCTTTTTACTCCACTTATTCATTTATGGTCTGCATAATTTTTATGTTGAGGGACTATTTCCGGATTACCCTGTAGATCCCAAAGCATTGGCTACCGCATTGATGGTTTTCAGCAAAATAATATTTTGCTGGTCGGCATCTTTCTGATCAGCTGAGTCCTTTTCGTTTCGCCATTTCCGGAGAACATTGACCTGAACCTGATGCATCAGATCGAGTGCTACTGCCCGAAGCCGGGTAGAATAATAATGGTTGACTCTCCGCTCTTCAAAAGGTTTTACAAGCAACTCGGCAAGCAGAGTTCGGGTGAGATGATATTCGGATAAAATGAGCGGCAAAATGTCATTTTTAATTTGTTCATCTTCAACCAGCGTTGCATACAATTCAATTACAGCAGGATCTGTAGCAGCAAGTCCTGAATCGACATTGGTCAGGATATACCGAACCAGCGGATTTGATTTTTGAAACTGACGGAGCAATTCATATTTTTGAGGTTGCTGCTCTTTGATCATTTTCAGGGTGCTGCCTACTCCGTACCAGCTGGTCAGGTTGACACGACTTTGTGTCCAGCTGAAAACCCAGGGGATAGCACGCAAATCGGCCAATGTGCGCTGATTGGTGCGACGCGAAGGCCGGGAACCAATTTTGCTTGATTCAATCACATCAATTGGAGTAGCATTTTCGAAAAACCGGATAAAACTTGGATGCCGCGTCAGCGCATTGTAAGAATTAAAACTTTCGTGTGCCATATCCCCAATAAGTTCGAACAGTTCGTTACCGGGTGTTTCGGTGTTCAGAAGGGTATTGCGCAAAGTTCCTGAAGTCAGTAATTCGATGTTGTATGCTGCATTCACCTTGTTGGCATATTTTCGTTCGATGGTTTCACCTTGCTCAGTCAGCCGCAGCTTTCCTGATAATGAGGCTGGCGGAAGGCTTTTTAAAAACCAGTGAATCGGGCCGGCTCCGCGGCTTATACTTCCGCCTTTCCCATGAAAGAAGCGGATGTCAACACCATGTTTGCGGCCAACTTCAGCCAGTTGATGTTGTGCTTCATACAAGTGCCACAGGCTTGAAAGTATTCCGCCATCTTTGTTGCTGTCGCTATAGCCGATCATGACTTCGGCAACCGGATTAGTATATCCTTTATGTTTCATTTGTAACTTCAAGGTATTCTGAGTGACCGGATGCGCTAAGAATTCGTCCAGAATTTGCGGAGCATTGTGCAGGTCTTCAATCGTTTCGAACAGGGGAACAACCGGTAACTTGCAGGCCGGTCCTTCGGTAGTTTTTTCATATAATCCGGCTTCGCGAGCTAAAAGGTAAAAGGTGAACAAATCCTCAACTTTTCGGGTCATGCTTATAATCAGCGGTCCAAGTGCATTTGAACCATAGTTTTGGATGTGGTCGGCCAAAACACCCAGATAGCCCAGTGCATTGCTTGTTTCGGCAACACTTCCGGAGTAAGTATGTGTAAAAGGCCTGTAAATGCTGAGCTCTTGAAGTAAAAACTCTTTCCCGACAGAACCATCAGTATTTAAGGAATAATTTGAAGGTTCTATATCTTCGAGCAATCCTAAAAAGGCTTTTTGGTAAAATTCGCTGTTTTGTCGCACATCTAAATGTGCCAGATGAAACCCAAAATTCTGAACCTGTCGCAATGTCTTGTTGACTTCATTATTTGCCAGAGTTGGAGCGCCCCAGGAAGAAAGCGCCAGTCGCAGTATTTCCAAATCGCTTAATAACTGATTGGATTTTGTATAAGTCCAGGCCGCTTGTGTCAGGATATTGTTTCCTGAAATAGACTCGTGCGATACAGGCAGTCTTTCGATTAACAAGAGAACATACTGCTTGAATGGTTCACGCGAAGCAGCCGAAAATTGAATGTTGTTTTGAATGTCAGATATTTGCTGCTCCAGTTTTGATTTTGCCTGTTTAAAATTAGCTGGTAAAGTACTTTCAGGAGTGTAAATACTCAGGCTATCGGCGAGCAACAGCAGGCGCTGACGAATCAAGCTCAAAGCTTCCGTCCGTAATTTTTTTAGCGTATATCTGGTGATTTCCGGTGTGACAAAAGGGTGTCCGTCGCGGTCGCCGCCAACCCAGGTTCCTAAACTTATTCCGGGCATGTTGATGTAATTATGCAAAGCCTCAGGCTGAAATCCGGCTTCTTCCCAGGCCTGTGTCAATTGTCGGTCGTGCAGTTCAAAAACCTCAGGAAACACATGGGTGAGGTAATGCAGAATATTATCGAGTTCGGTTTCCACCTTCGGTTTTTCGAGGTAAATATCATCAATAAACCAAAGTCTGGTCAGGATTTCTTTTATTGCGGAACGAATCTGTAAACGCTCCACTTTGGTGTATATGGGATTTTCGAGCATCACGAGCTGCAGGTACAGTTCGCGGTAATATTTCAACACTACGGTGCGCTTTGCTTCTGTCGGGTGGGCAGTCAAAACAGGTTCAACTTCGATTTGCGAAAGTGAAGCGATTATTTCATCCTGCGAAAAACCCGAATTTTTCAAGTCCGAAAATGTCTGCGCCCAGCTTCCGTTTAAACTTTCTGTTCCGGATTCCTGTTGCTTGCTGCGCCTGCTTTGTACACCCCAGTTGACTTCGCAAAGATTAAGCAGCTGAAAACTTATGGAATACAAATGCACGACTTTTTGTTCGTGTTCTGATTTTGGCAGCGGAACCTGTGCATTGATCCACGGAATGTAGGCGACATAGTCCTTTTCATTATTTCCTTCCAATACTTCAGCAAAGCATTCGAGTAAAAAATTCAGGTCGGCATATGGTTTTCCGAGATGTTGGATGTTGTCAAGAAGTACAGGGTGCATCGTGTTTGGTTTTGTTTGTAAACATCTATGACTGAAAGAAAGTTGGCATTATTCATCGTTATTTTCACGCAGTTCCGCTAAATGACTGGCATTCAATGGTGAAACAATGCTTTTTCCGATATTCGCTTCAATCTATTTTCGTGTATTTCCAACAATGGAACCACCCCGGGCCGCAACACGTCTGTTTTCGGCTACAGTTTTTGGTTTATGCTGTTTTGAAATTTCTGTAGTGGTGGCTTCGGCAAGGGTATTAAGCGCTAATTCAAGGTTAGTCATATTGTCGCGAAGACTCTGTTTCTTCAGATTTTTATACTGCTTGTATTCTTTGGTGGTTAATCCGGACCAACCATGAGTTAGTATATCTGTTAAGTTGGCATATTCCTGTCCTTTTTTTACACCACGTTGTTCCCATTCATCGGTTAGTTCCTTGCGAACTTCAATGCTTTTAAGTCGTTAATTAATCCAGTTGGTTGAATATCCTTTCCGGTGATAGTATTCCAGCATCCGGTCAATACCTTGCTCCGGATCTTCAATCTCATCCTGGCGTTCAAGGGCTATCTGAGCCAGCCACATCTTGAATGGTTCAGCCGTTGGTGAAGGAATCGACTGTATCAGCCGAAAAAGCTGTTCAACATCAGCCACATCGGTTTTGTAAAATTTTCCATCTGAGGATTGCAATTTCAGTTGACTACAATTTGTAGCCAACTGACTTCCCTCCTTTTTGAGACGTGTTTTAAGGACACTCCAATATTTACGAGGATTTGGACTATCCGTTAAAATTTCAACGACATCGATGATGGATAAATACCATTTTTCTTTTTCGTTATCCCAAACTGTACGAACTCTCTTGTCTTCGAATAGTTTTAGGGTATTTTTCTGAGTCATTTTGATTTCGGTTTAATTAAGAATTGGAACTACCGATTATATTCTAACTAAGCTGGTTGATTCAAATGTAGCTATTTTTCAGGAATTAAAGGGCATAAAAAAAGCTGCCTGTCAACCGACAAACAGCTTTAAACTGTATTAATTTTTTTTCTATTTGAGCGAAGCCAAAGCCGCATCATAATCAGGTTCGTCAACAATTTCAGGAACCTGCTGCGAATAAATCACCTGGTGGTTTTCGTCCAATACTACTACTGAACGTGAATGCAAGTTTGCCAAAGGTCCGGTTGTAATTTCAAGCTGATAATCCTTGCCGAATTTTCCGGCAGCAAAATCTGAAACGGTGATGGCATTGGTAATACCTTCGGTTCCGCAGAAACGGGCCTGTGCAAATGGCAAATCGCGCGAAATACAAAGCACTTTGGTGTTTTCGAGACCGGCTGCCAATTTGTTGAACTGACGGACAGAAGCCGCGCAGGTGCCGGTGTCCAGACTTGGAAAAATATTGAGAACCAGCCTGCTACCTGCAAAATCTTTCAGTGAAACTTTGGAGAGATCGTTTTTAATCAATTCGAAATCAGGTGCATTTGTTCCTTTTGCAGGAAGTTCGCCTATCGTTTGAATTGCATTTCCTTTGAGCGTAATTTGTGCCATGATAAATGGGTTTTAATGAAATTTGGTGTTTTGCTAATTTAAACAGCTTAAGGATTAGAAATGTTTTGCAGCTGTGCCGGTAATTTTTTCAAGCAGGTTATTGGCCAGACGGCTGGCTCCAATACGGAACAGTTCGGGTGATAACCAATCGTTGCCCAGTATTTCCTGAACAATAGTCAGATAGAGAATAGCATCTTCAGGAGTTACAATTCCTCCGGCTGCTTTGAATCCAATCTTTTTTCCGGTTTCTTCAAAATGCTGTTTGATGGCCAGACACATCACAAAAGCAGCTTCGGGCGATGCGGCCTGCGGCAATTTGCCTGTGGAGGTTTTGATGAAGTCGGCACCGGCTTCGATGGCAAGAATGGACGCCTGCCAGATCTGATCAACAGTCAGAACTCCGGTTTCCAGAATAACTTTCAAATGTGCATTGCCAATCGCATTTTTTATCGCCGATATTTCATTCGAACAAGTTTCGAAATCGCCATACAGAAAGGCCCACAGCGGCATAACAATGTCAATTTCATCTGCTCCGGCTGCCACTGCCAGTTTTGCTTCTTCAACTTTTACTGAATTAAAGGTCATCGACGAAGGAAATCCTCCGGCTACTGCAGCGATCTGCACATTCGGAACATTCAGCGTTTTTCTGACCGTTTCGGCCATGTTGGGATAAACGCAAATGGCGGCCACATTCCTGATTTCGGGGAAAGCTGCCGGAAAACTATTGACTTTTTCGGTAAATTCCGTGACAGAACGGATAGTATCTGTTGAGTTCAAAGTGGTCAGATCGATGCACGAAAGTGCTGTTTCGAACATTTTTGCAGTACGGTTTTTGACTGCAATTTCGCGTATTTCTTCCAGTTCAGACATGATGTCTAAAATGGACAATGGGCAGGATTCGTAGGTCATATTTTTAATGTTTAATTGTTAATTATCAATGTTTTGTGGGTAGAGACGCACGGCCGTGCGTCTCTACAGATTTACGGATTATTTCAGTTTTTCGTTGTTCTGGTGCCGGTCTTTGTCACGATTGGTCTTTTTCTCCATGTTTTTCAGGAAGGCTTCGTTCAGATCGACACCGGTTTGGTTGGCCAGGCAAATCAGAACCCACAGGACATCGGCCATTTCATCGGCCAAAAGCCCCCTCCCGGCCTCCCCCGAAAGGGGAGGAGACTCTGAGGAACGATAAGATTGATCGCCAAACTGCCGGGCAAAATGTCGCGCCAGTTCGCCCACTTCTTCTGTAAGTATGACCATGTTGGTCAATTCGCTGAAATAGCGCACACCAATGGTTTTAATCCATTGGTCAACCAATTGCTGGGCTTGGGGAAGCGAGACTTCGTTTGGGTTCATCAGCTAATATTTGAAATAATAAATTTAATATCAGTCATTTATAGTCAGTTGTCGTCATTCAGTGGTTTGGCCTAATCAAGGCATGCTTTTTAAATTGCAACCGCTAAAAACCTTCCCCCTTCGGGGGAATTGAAGGGGGCTTTTAATCTTGATTGGCCGATGCTTCAACACTTTTGATGTTTTGCCAAACCAGATAAATCACCCGGTTTATGTACCAAAGCAAAAGACTAATAACAATCAAAACAGGTACCTTGAAATAACCCCAATAAATATTAAATTTTTCATAATCATCGAGTGCCAGGAAAGACTGTATTAGTGCAACAATAGAAATTGTAAAAGCTGGAATTTTAATCATATAGGGTTTAAACCGACGATTATTTAGACTATCAATCTGCAAATCCAACGAATCATTCCATCGATTGTCGAACGAAAAGTTTGAATTCAGCAATTTTTTGCGATGTCTGGAAAGTAAAAAATCGACTACAGAGAATGGGGCCTGAATAGACATTGAAATTATCAGAGAAACAGCGAGGCCAAATTTTGGCCACTTTTCTCCAAAATGGCCCATGTCAAGCAAGGAAAGAATGGTTATGAAAATTATAAAAATCAAAAAAATACTTGTGAAAGCGTAGTTAAATATTCCAGAAATTCGAGTCCATCGTATTCGTTTATCAAGCGATTGGTCAGCCTTTCCGGTTGTTGAGTTTAAAGATTTTATGATCTCAATCCGTTCTTCAATTTGAGGATTCATAAGGATTATTTTTTGTTCAATTTAAGCAATTTCCTTCACAATCCAACCGCCAAAAGTGTTCTCTCACCGGAGAAATTAGAAGGGGGCTGTTTATTCTTTATTCTTCGAATCGATTATTATCGTTACCGGTCCGTCATTAACCAGTGAAACAACCATGTGTGCACCAAAAATGCCGGTTCCGATTGGTTTTCCAAGTGTTTTTGCGAATTCTGAAATCAGTTGTTCGTAAAGCGGAATGGCAGTTTCGGGTCGGGCGGCGCGAATGTACGATGGACGGTTTCCTTTTTTTGTGCTGGCATGCAAGGTGAACTGGCTAACCACAATCAGTTCACCGTCAATATCCTGAATCGATAGGTTCATCACACCATCAACATCGTTGAAAATCCGGAGCTGACAAACCTTCTTCACCAACCAGTCAATATCTTCCTGCGAATCGGCTTCTTCGATTCCGGCCAAAATTAAAAGTCCGGAGTATATTTCAGAAACGATTGAATCATTTACTTTTACCGAAGCGGAACTGACCCGTTGGATTACCAATCTCATGGAATATAGTTTTTAGCAAACTTATAAAAAACAAATGGTCCGTTTAAACATTACCGGACAATTTGCGTTTAGAAGTTTCGGAATATGATTAAACAAAAATGAATAAAATCAGAATGAATATGAAGAGCTATATACTTTTAGGCATGATATTGATTGCAGCGAATTTTGGCATTCTGGCGCAGAATTCAGTGCTGAAAGGAAAAATTACTGATGCAGTGAATAATGAACCGCTGCCATTTGTCAATGTGATTGTTGCCGGAACAACAATTGGAGCAGTTACCGATGTGGATGGTAAGTTTCAGATAACTGGTCTTTCACCTGGATTTGTCCGGATTCAGGCATCATTTGTCGGATTTAAAACGGCCATGTCGGCCCAAATTGAAGTAAGTAATGTCAAATCCCCTTTCCTGGAAATTAAGATGGAAAGTCAGAGTACAGAAATTCAGGAAGCTACAGTAAGTGCTTCGCTCTACCGAAAAACGGAAGAAAGCCCGGTTTCGTTGAAAACCATAGGCATTGCCGAGATTGAAAAAAGTCCGGGTGCTAACCGCGATATTTCCAAAGTCATTCAGTCGTTTGCAGGTGTACTTTCCTCGCCTTCGTTCCGGAGCGACATTATTATTCGAGGCGGCGGACCGTCGGAAAGCCGGTTCTATCTGGATGGCGTTGAAGTTCCGAACATCAACCACTTTGCCACACAGGGAGCTTCAGGCGGACCGGTAGGTATTTTAAATGCCGACTTTCTGCGCGATGTGAATTATTATTCCGGAGCATTTCCGTCCAACCGCGGAAATGCCCTGAGTGGTGTTTTTGAGTTTTCGCAGGTTGATGGAAATGCCGACAAACTCCGGTTTCGTGGTACATTGGGCGCTTCAGAAGTTTCGGCCACGGTCGATGGTCCGATGGGAGAAAAAACTTCCTATATCGTTTCAGTTCGCCGATCCTACCTGAAGTTTCTGTTTGGCATTCTAAAATTGCCCTTTCTGCCTACATTTAACGATACGCAGTTCAAAATCAGAACTCGCATAGATGCCAAAAACGAACTCACGTTTATCGGCCTGGGCGCCATCGATGTTTCGGATCTGAATACCAGCATCGAGAATCCGGATGATCAGCAAAAATACATTTTAAGTCAGATTCCCGTGTATAAACAATGGAGTTACACGCTGGGCGGGGTTTATAAACACTTCAGGGAACATAGTTATCAGACCCTTGTGGTTAGTCGCAGCCATCTGAATAACAACATTGTGAAGTATTTTGAAAACGATATGAGTTCGCAGAATAATAAAATTCTGGATTATACTTCTCAGGAAATTGAAAATAAGATCCGTCTCGAAGATAACCTGCGGTTAAACGGGTTTAAGCTGAATTTGGGTATCAATATCGATTTTGCAAAGTATTTGAACACAACCATGCAAAAGCGTTTTTATCAGGATCAAATTCAGAATGTAAACTACGATGCGGGATTAAATTTGATGAAATATGGTCTTTTTGGTCAGCTAAGTCATGAGTTTCTGGCCGAACGTTTGACCCTTTCTGCGGGGTTTCGAATGGATGCCAACAATTATTCTTCTTCAATGAATAATCCCCTGAAACAGTTTTCTCCGCGTTTTTCTGCAGCCTACCGGCTTACCGAAAAGTGGAGTGTGAATATGAATACCGGCCGGTATTACCAGTTGCCATCGTACACCTCGCTGGGGTACAAGGAGAATGATGTGTTTGTGAATAAGACGAATAACCTGAAATACATTTCAGCGGATCATTACATTGCTGGCGTCGAATATAAGCCGGTCAATAACATTCAGCTTTCGACCGAAGGATTTCTAAAGAATTATCGTTATTATCCATTCTCGGTACTCGACCAGATTTCGCTGGCCAATAAGGGGACAGATTTTGGTACAGTTGGCGACGAAGAAGTGACTTCCACTTCTACCGGCAGAGCTTATGGTGCTGAATTTCAGGCAAGGATCAGCTCTACGAAAGGCTATACCATGAACTTATCGTACACACTGGTGCGCAGCGAATTTCAGGAATCGGGCAAACCTTTTCTTGTGTCATCATGGGACAGTAAAAGCATTTTAAGCGTCACCGGAAGTGCGGCTTTGAAGCATGGCTGGCAGGTTGGTTCGCGTTTCCGTTTTGTTGGCGGATTGCCTTACACGCCCTACGACATGGATAGGTCTTCGCTGATTAAAGCATGGGATCTGCGAGGAGGACCGTATCTGGATTACTCAAAAATTAATTCGCTGCGGTTCAGTTCTTTTAACCAACTGGATGTGCGCGTGGATAAAGCCTATTACTTGAAAAAAATGACCCTGAAGTTTTACATCGACATACAGAACATGTTCAATTTTCAATCGCAATCGCAGGACATTATTGTGCGTGAAGAAGATGCCAGCGGAAATTTTCTGAAAACCCCCGACGGAAACAGTTACATACTGAAACGTATCAAAAATACATCCGGAACAGTACTTCCAACGATTGGGATACAGGTGGAATTATAGAAGAAGTTTCTAAATTATAATTGTATATATAGTATATAGTATATATATTTGATCAAAATATTTGATCATGGGTTTAGTCTCCGTTAAACGAAAATTAATTGATATTCCGGAAGAAACATTCCGGAAATTGTCGATCATGGCTGCAGCCGAAGGAAACAGTTTAAAAGCATTTATCGAAAATCTTTTGATCACCGAAGCCAGTTTTGTAAATGATGAAGAAATCTATCGCGAACTGTTAATCGCTGAGCCGGAAGGAAAAATATTGGCGTCAGCTGAAGAGCAAACCGCTTTTGAAACATGGCTTAAAGAATGAATATTCAATACTCCAAAGCATTCATTAAGTCGGCATTAAAACTGACCGGGAAATATAAAGCTGCATTACTCAAAAAGATTGAGGAAGTAAAAGATGCTCCGGGTGTTGAAAAATTAAGTGAATGCAAAAAATTAGAAGGCTTTGAAAATACTTACCGAATCAGGATAGGATCTTATCGGGCTTTTTTCATTTTGGTTATTTTAAACAATACCGTTTGCTTTGAATATCTTGTGAATCGCGGAGAAGCTTATAACAAGGAGTATTTGAAATCGCTTGCCAAGAAAGAAAAGAGTTGAACACCATTTTCAATTTCCCTATTTTAGCGGTATGATCACATTCTGTATCAATCAACCCAATTCCGATCCGTATTTCAATCTGGCGGCCGAAGAGTATTTCCTGAAAAACTTTCAGGAAAATATCTTCATGTTGTGGCGAAGCAGGTCATCGGTGGTAGTTGGGAAACACCAGAATGCGCTCGCCGAAATCAATCATGAATTTGTGCGGAAAAACAAAATACCTGTTGCAAGGCGGCTTTCGGGTGGCGGAACTGTTTTTCATGATCCGGGGAATGTGAATTTTTCGTTTATCCGGAATGTCGAAAAGATCTCAGAAGTCAACTTTACAGTCTTTACG
Source organism: uncultured Prolixibacteraceae bacterium (assembly GCA_903834475.1). Classification (GTDB taxonomy): domain Bacteria; phylum Bacteroidota; class Bacteroidia; order Bacteroidales; family Prolixibacteraceae; genus Aquipluma. The sequence continues at coordinate 64,800 of CAILJH010000035.1, forward strand.
GTTCCGATTGTCGAAGCACTGAAAAAATTGGGAGTTGAAGCCTATTCAACCGGGCGCAATGATTTGCTGATCGATGGAAAAAAAATCTCCGGAAATGCAGAGCATGTTCACCGAAACCGCGTGCTTCACCATGGAACTTTGTTATTCGATAGCCAGCTTGAGGCTTTGAAAGGAGTTTTAAAAGTTGACCTTTCTAAGTTTGAAGACAAAGCCGTTCAGTCGAATCGCAGCGAAGTGACCAATATTTCAAATTACCTGACCAATCCTATTTCGGTCGAGGAATTTACCAAATTTCTTTTCAGTGAAATTAGCCAAAACCTTCCTGGATTTCAGGTTTTTGAACCAACATCGGAAGATTTGGAGGCCATTCAAAAACTCAGCACCGAAAAATACCAAACATGGGACTGGATTTTTGGCTACTCGCCACGGTATGGTTTTACCAATAAGATGGAAACTGAAAATGGGGAAATACGCATCAGTCTGCTGGTTGAAAAAGGATTGATGGTCGAAGCAGTTGTTTCAGGAGCAATTGAAGAAGAATTAAGCCAAAAGATTGCCGAAAAGTTGCTTGGCTGCCGTCACGAATTTTATGCTGTTAAATCTGCCATATCCAACCTGAATGATTCCGGGATTTCTATCACCGATATTATCAAGGAAATGTTTTAATCCACATCAATCACTCCTTTCGAAACCACAATTTTCACCAGTGTCGCTGTGTTCTTTGCACTGAATTTAAGGAGCAAATTTTTTCGGTGACTGTCGACTGTGAAGATGCTGATAAAAAGCTTGTCGGCAATTTCCTGGTTAGTCAGGCCGTCGGCAATCAGTTGCAGGATTTCGCTTTCGCGTTTGGTTATCATGGGCAAGTCGGCGTTATCGTTCGAATGTCCATTCATCAGTTCTTTTACTCCTTTGCCCAGGTATTGTTTCCCGCTTAAAACCTTCCGGATTCCACCGATGATGTCGTCAACATCCGAAGTTTTCAGGATAAATCCATCAGCACCCTGATCGAGCATTTTTTCGACCACATGGCGTTGTGCGATAGTGGTGAGGGCCAAAATCCGTATTCCGGGAAACCTTGATTTGGCGATTTTGCAGAACTCAATCCCATTCATATCGGGCAGGTTGATGTCGAGCAGGATTAGATCAAAGGAATTTCCGTTGAGAAAAGCAAGCCCTTTGGCTGCGTTCGGTGCATGTAAACACTGGATATTCAGATCGGAACCGGTGATGATGTTGGCCAGACTATCGCTTACGATCGGGTGGTCTTCTACAATCAATACAAGTTGAGGCATGGACGATGATTTTGAGAACAATAATCACCCTAAGATATTGAATAAAAATGATTATCTCAAACATTTGAATTAGTCATTAAGTGGTCATTTGTTTTCACTGAATTGTGGAAAAACAATGAATGACAATTAAATGACTATAAATGACAACGTTTGACAGAGAAGCCTTCTTTCCGTATTGGGAGGAAATTCAAATCATAAATTCTATTAAACTTTCAGTTCCTTTCTCGAGATGGCTAATTATTTCGAATTTTCCTCCAAATGCTGTAACTCTATCCTGAATACTTTTCAATCCTTTGCCGGTTTTTGAAGGATCCAACTTTTCAGAATCGAAACCAATTCCATTGTCGATCACTTGCACACAAATCCGGTCTTTTTCAGTAAATAATTGAATGTCAATCTGCCTGGCGTGTGCATGCTTGAGGGCATTGGTGGTCAATTCCTGCGTAATGCGGTAAAGGGTAATTTCTATTTCCTTTTCATAACGCAAGTCATTGCCAAAAGTGTTCAAAGAGATTTTTGGCGGCCCTTCCGGAGCAACCTGTTTGATAAAATCATTCAATGCCGTTCGCAGTCCGTAATGCATCAATGTTTCAGGCATCAGATTATGAGCCACGCGCCGCATTTCGTTGATCGAGGTATCGAGCAAATCGAGCGCATGATTGAAATGGGCCAGATTTTCGCTGGTCATGATTGCATTTTCTTTCATGGAGGATAATTTTAATTTTACACCTGTAAGCATTCCGCCCAAACCATCGTGTAAATCGCCAGCCAGACGCGCGCGTTCGGCTTCTTCGCCCAATAAAACCGATTTTGCAGCAGTGAGTTGGCGTTCTTTTTCGAGTTCGAGTAGTTGTTTTTCTTTAATTTCAAGCTTTTGATCGGCAATAATTTTTTTGTGCCTGATATTCCTGAACTGCATCCACCCAATCACCAAAACCAGGATCAGGGAGCCGACCAGGATATAGATGATCAGGATCCGGCGCTGTTCGACCAATGTGAGCCTTTCGATTTCTCCTTGCTTTTTCTCGGTCTGATATTTCGTTTCCAGTTCAAAAATCTGCTTCGATTTTTCGTTGTTGTAAACCGAATCGCGCAAGGTCATGTACTTTTTGTAGTATTTCAGCGCATTCCTGTAATCTCTCTGGTATTCATAGGTTTGAGCAATGTCTTCATACAGAAACTGGATCCCGTCTGTTCGTTTTTCACGTTCTCCGATTTTTTGGGATTCCAGTAAACAATCCAAAGCAAGATTATACTGATGATTCCGGCTATATATCTGTCCCAGCATGCGTATCGTAGAGGGTAACAGGTCGAAGTTATTCGTTTGCCGATAGTAATCAACGGCTTTTTGGACGTACTGTAAAGCTTTATCCAACTTGCCCATTCTCCGATACAAATTGCCAATATTTGACCAGGCATAGACTATGCCTTCATTATAATTTATTTTCTCAAGCAATTTCAGTGATTGCTGGTAAAAATTCAAAGCTGTATCATAGTCTGATCTGGTTTCTTCTATTGTTCTCTTTTCGCAATATTGGCGGGAGTTATAAAGCGTTCCCAGATGATCCAGGACTTTGGCTGTATTGACCGTATCTTTCAGATTTTGATAAATTTTAAGAGCCTGCCCGTTGTATTCGAGTGCTTTGGAGAAAATTTCCTGATTAAGATACACCAAGCCTAACTGATCGTATAAGTTAGCCATTCGATTTTGATCATTTCGTTTTTCTTCAATCCGGAGGGCATTGATGAAACAGTTGGTGGCTTCCGAAAAGTTTTCTTTCGACATATAATACTGCCCTAACTCCTGAAGGATGACGGAAAGTTTTTTTACCAATCCTGCCTTGCAAGCCATCCGGATGGCTTTGCCTGCAATCGAAATTGTTGAATCAAGGCGGGTTTCGGCATCTTTTTCAAAAATTTGCATCTGCTGGTTCACCAACATTGAATCCAGTGCCTTCACTTCCAGCTTTTTGAAATCCTGTTCAAGCAGTTTTCCTACTAAATCATTGATGCCGGCGGTAGTTTGAGCATCGACTGATTTGCCGGGTATAAGGCAAAAAGAAAGAATCATGCAGCATATGAAAACTATACCTCTTTTCATTCCTGAAACATTTTTCATTTACAAATATAAATTAGCGGGCCGACGATAAAATCACCTTTTTAGGGGATATTCTTCCATTTTCAGCTCCTTAAATTTACTGTAATTATTTCAAACCCGAACTACCATGAAACGAATTACAATTCTGGCATTCACAACTTTACTCGCGCTGGTCACTTTTGGCCAGAGTACGCCGCTAAGTTTTCTATATGCAGCTCCCAATCCTCCGGAAAATGTTTGCCAGATGCAAGGCGATGCAAAAAGCGACCTTCAGGCAAAGATCGCCGAATTGACCGACAGCCTGGTGGCGATTATTGACCGTCAAAGCATGCTTGCCGAAGAAAACGCAGAAAAAAACGCGGACGAAATGAATGCCGGAGCATTGCGGAATGCGGGTTTTTCAGGAGTCAGAGCAAAAGATGTAAAGAACGCCGAAAACATGAGCGATGAAGAGGTGGAGGCTCTGGCCAATCAAATGGTCCAACAACGTTTAAACATGTCGATGGGCGATTTGAAGGATCTGGATAAACTGGATACCGTCGGCCAGAAAGCCTGGGCCGAAGGTATTGGCGCCGAGCAAATGGCAAATGCACAAACCAACCCGAAACAAACCAAAGACGAACAAGTCAGGTTCAAGTCACAAAAAAATATGGTTTCGCAACAGAAATCGATGATGGACAAGCAGGCCGCCGGTGAATCAAAATACAGGCAACAACTCGATCTGCTTGACAAGGATGCAGCAAAAGCCAAAAAAGATCTCGACATTCTGCTGGAACCACTTTTTAAAAAGCTGCAAACTGCCAGCGACGATGCAGCGGTTGGGATTCGTCAGCAAATCCATGCCTTGCAGGATCAGTATTGCCTGAAGTTTACACCACGCTACCTTATTATTCTGGCCGATTACAAGGAATATATCAGGAAAGTGCTTCCTGAAACCAGCAAAATGGAAGCTAACCAAAATAAGCTGACCAAATCACAAACCGGCGTGGATAAAAACATTGTTCAAACCAATCAGCTTGGATTTGAACAAGTTAAAGCATACTATTTTCTTTTGGGGAATATTTTCAAATATAAGCTTTACTAAATCTACCCGAATAAATTTTCAGGAAGTATAAAAATCCCGACGATGAAACAGTTTGTATTCCTCTTTTATCTGATGTTATTGGCGGCACTGGTTTTCGCGCAGACAACCACTTTGAATGCCGATCAAATCAGGCAGGAAATTGCCCGGGTCAGGCACGAAACCAATTACAACGATCCGGTAAAAGCAAAGGAAGCCAACGAGAAAATCAAGGAACTTTCGAAAAAGTTGATCATTTTGAGCCAGACACCAAATCAAAAAAGCAATGTTCCTGAAAAAGCGAAGTCGGAAGACGAAGCCGATTTCAGGATTCAATTGTTCGACGATATGACGAGGATAGTGGCGTCAGACAAAAACTCAGAGATGGATCTGGCGCTTGGCCTTCGCAACGAAATCGTGGAAGACTACAAGGAGGACGAGTCACCCAAAAATATTCCCCCTGAATTCCTGCAGGAAATGACACTTTTGGTCATCGACATGTCACTGCCAACGATCCAGCGAACGATTGATCTGATGCAGAATTACAAATCGATCAACACGTTGGTAATTACCGGAGGCAAAAACGGGGCAGCAGTAAATCTTGCTGATTTGATGACCCGGGCTGCCAAATTTCCATTAAAGAATTTGTATATCATCAATTTCAGAGAGTTTGTAACAACAATTCCCGAACAGGTTAATCAGTTTAAATACCTTTCGACACTGGCTATTTATAACAACAAAATCAGTCAGTTACCGAATTTGAGCGGATGTTCGGCACAGCTCGATTCATTGTTTGTCGATTCCAATCCGGTTGCGACCTTGTTTCCTGTGGTGAGTTCAATGAGCAAACTGAAGGCTCTTGGAATTGCAAAAACTTCCGTTGCACCTGCCGAAATCAATAAAATCGAAGCATTGCTTCCCAAATGCAAAATACTTACAAAATGAAGACCCGATCTATCATCCTCCTGTTCCTGGTACTTTTTGCATTTGAAAACTCAATGGCAAAGGAAATCCACTTTTTCCTGAAGGTCAAACTTACGACTTCCAATGGCGATACCCGTCCCATTGAAGGAGCTGTATCTTATTTCGTTTCGACACTGGACAACCAGATGAAGAAGGACTTTCCGTGCATTGTAATTACAACAGACAAAGATATCGCCGCCTTATTGGGACACGAACGCAGTCGTCAATTACTGGGTTCGGGCAATGAGGGCGCAATGGAAAGTGTTCGCGATGCCCTGAATTGTGACTACCTCGTCATTTTAAATTTAACGACGATGGGAGATCAATTTGTCGTTTCGGCAAAGGTCATTCCTTATAAAGGCAAGGATATCCAACCCATTGCGATGGCCATGGACAAGAGTGAATATTCTGCAAAAGCTGGTCACGAGATGCTGAATGCCTGCGATAATGTGGTCGCCAAGTTAATGAAGAGTCTGAAAAAGCTGGAGATTTGCCCTTTCGCAGGGCCGGTTAACGTGACATTTACCAGTCACAAACAGAAAGAAACTTCAGAGGAATATCCCGTTTTCTGCAATAATCAGGACGAAACTTTCAAAAAAACTACATTCAGGTACGAGAATGCTGAGACTGAAATAAAACTACAAAAGGTTGGTGTCGAATATGCCTCGGGTAATATGATATACAGTGAAAATGATTCAACCGGAGAAATAGAAGAAAATGGCTGTTACAAATGCCCTTCAGGAAGAATGGGAGGCCGTACTAACACTAAAACTATTATCACCAAAGAACTGGTAAATGATTTTTCGAATAGAAGTACAAAAGATGGAAAGTACATCAGCGATGTGCGGATCAAACTGATTTTCAACACCGACAGTACTTACAAGGTTTCGGTAAAAGGAGCTATGAAACGTACCGGGAAATACACGCAGCGGCACGAAGAAAAAGCAGAAGGTACTTGTGACGTAATTAATAAAGCTCCTTTCGTAATTCATTGGGATTCGGTGTCTGTCCCCTGCCGGTTCCTCTTCGGGCCATTTAAAGGAGCACCCAGCCAGAAAAAGTTGAAAGAAATACAAGATAAATTGTTTTCCGATACAATCGCGGGGTATGAATCCAAATTGCATATCGAATTTGACCTTAAACGCAATTAGTTCCAGACGAAACCGAAAATTATGGAAACTGTCAGTTCATTTCTAATAATCACATTTGTTTTCTGTCACTTGGTTTTTCCTGCACAGAAAACAACTCTTCATTTGGATAAACCGGGAGTATATGTACCACTCAGGCAAACTGGGATTTCTGAATCAAATTGCGGGTTTACGAAGACTGAAACATCGGCCTATTTTCTGAAATTGAAGGGTATTACCGAAGCTATCGGGCAAAACCCGGTGATGAACCCGCCGATAGGATTTGATTGTAAAATGGACATAACCTACTGGGAGTGCAATCTGAAAAAAATTTACGGAATCCCCGCTGAAATCAGTTTCTTCTTCCGGAGTTGGAGTTTGGAAAACGGCAAGGAAGTTCAATGGATCAATGAACCTCCGGAATGGGCGATACAGGTGAACCGACTAAAGGCATTTATCGGGAGCGGTTACAATTTAACCACCACCGAACCAAACGCTGCGAAACCCGGATTCAGCAGGACCAAATGGGAAGAGGCAGCCGATCGTTTAAACGAATTGTTTTTTGCACCCGGCCAAAAGGAACATCTGGCAACGGGATTGGACCGATACAAGGGTGAAATCGTGATTGTTTACCGGCCCGATCGACCCGAGTATTGGAAACAGGTTACCATCCGCGAGGTTTTTGATCTGCTTTTCGCTTACTGGAGCTTGCATCCAAATCAGGAGGCATCTGAAGCAATTACCAAAATGCTGGAAGACGAATATTCCCATTTTTCGGTTTCGGAGCACGAGGGTTTTGCCTACTATGGCGATTCAGGTACCATCTCGAAAGTTGGAACCGATGCCACTCAACTTCCTGTTTTGTGCGTCAACCGCGAATATTGGGACAAGAAGATGCCACGTTCGGCAGTTCAGCTTCTCTCTTTTTATTGTCCGGGTGATAAGGACTTTATCAGAAATGAGAAGGAAGAACGGTTGCGAAATAATGATGGAGCATATCATCTGAGCAGGTTTCTGGAGGAATTTGATTTCATGAAACTGGTTCCATTGATCGACAAGTAGAAACTTCAGAAAAATAAATAAAACGTAGAATCCAGAAACTACACAAAAAACGGGGCGTTACCGAAAAGCCAAATGAGTAGGGAACATAAACAATTACCAAAATGAAAAAGATTTTACTCTTCGTAATTCTTGCATTAGCAATTAATGCTGTTACACAAGGCAAAGTCCTGGCTTCCAAGATGCAACATCCAATTTCCAGGAATACCGCAAATAGTCAAAGTCTCACTGTAGACGGTATTTGGAATAATCCCGGAATTCATTCAGCAAAAAATCTGAGAGAATTCATTACAAATCAGAAGTTAGAGCCACTCACAACGATCCAGAAGATGGATAGTATTTACAATTGGAAGTGGGATTCCAACAATTCAGGATGGTTGAAAATATCTAAAACCATTAATATGGTATATGATGCCAGTAATTTGAAGATCAGTGATGCCGTAAAGAGATGGAATGGAAGCGCCTGGTTGGATTCTGTCCAAAGTACCTATACTTACGATGCCCAGAAAAGGCTCAGTGGAGGACTTACAAAAAGCTGGAAAAACAATGCCTGGGTGAATTCAAGACAAACGCTTATGACATACGACACCAGGAACAACCCAACTAATTTAACTTTTCAATATTGGGATGGAAGTGCCTGGCAAAGTTTAATGACTTTTGTATATACTTATGATTCAAGCTTTAATTTGATCAAATTAGTTTATCAAACCGCGATGGGAAGTATGATTTTGAATGGCAATCAAAGTATTAATACCTACGATTCAAATAACAATCAGTTAACCCAAATTAACCAGAACTGGGAAAATGGAGCTTGGGTGAATTCAGATCAAACAACATATACTTACGATGCCAATAAAAACCAGACAAGCAAAATTACGCAGGGTTGGGACAATGATGCCTGGGTGAATGGAATAAAATATACTTACACTTATAATGCAAGTAATATCCAAACCGGTAATTCGGAGCAATTCTGGTCTGACAATGTCTGGAATAATACTTTTCAGACCACTTATGTCTACGATGCCAATAAAAACAGGACCAGTGAACTTACCAGTGGATGGGCTGACGGCACACTTGAGAACAGTAGTCAGGTCATTTATACTTATGACCTTAATAATGAAACCCATGAATTGCACCAGACCTGGATCGATGGGGCGTGGGAGAATTCCGGGCAAACTACTAATACCTACAATGCGAATGGTAAAGAAACCGACAAGGTTCAACAATACTGGAATGGAAGCGATTGGTATTATGTGTCAAAATCAGGTACAACCTATGATGCCAACAATTTTGCAAAAAGTCTTTCAAATAAAAGGTGGGATAATAATGGCTTCTCTGTGGTTTCGGGTGACAGCACCTACTATTATTTTAAAACTGCCGTGGTTGCCGGAATTAATGATTTGAAGGATGAACCGATAGCTATCTATCCAAACCCAAGCAATGGAAAGATTACCGTTAGCAGCCTAAGACCGATAAACTCAATTGAAGCGTACAATATCCTGGGCGAACGAATTTATTCAAACCTGAAATTCACCGTGCAGCATACCTCTGAAATTGATCTTTCCGGCCTGATTAAAGGGATCTGTTTCATTAAAATCAATATTGGGACTGATACATATAGCAAGAAAATTGTAATTCAGTAGACTATTGATATTGCCTGCCTTCAAAAAGTATTGACTTGTATATTAATTTTAATTAAATTTAATGGAGCGTTCAGATTGGATTTAAAAAACTAAAACCTATTTTCATTATGAAAAAGATTATTCTTTGCCTAATGCTTCTAATAGCATCTGGCGTGTATCTAAACTCACTTACCGCCCAAATTAATCTTGGTGACAAGCTTAGAAGGCAGACCAACAACAGAGCCAATAAAAATGTTGATCAGGGGATAAACAAAGGTCTGGATAACGTCGAAAACGGAGTCAAAGACTTATTTAAAAAGAAAAAACCTCAACCTGATCAGTCAAAAGAGCAAGCTAAGGCAGATTCAGCAAAAGTCAAAGATCAATCTGGCAATAAGGATGGAAAACCTGCTGCCGACGCAGCACCGTCACTGGCAACGTATTCCAAATTCGATTTTGTTCCGGGTGAGAAAGTCATTTTTTACGATGATTTCAGTCAGGATGCAGTGGGCGATTTTCCGGCACTATATAATACCAATGGTTCTGGAGAAATTGTAACCACAAACCTGTATCCGGGCAATTGGTTAAAATTTGTAACTCGTGATTGTATATGGACTGACAAGTTGTTAACCCTTCCTGACAATTATACTTTAGAATTTGATATTATACCTATCACCGGAACGGAAGGCGGTATGGGTGGATGGGGTTTCAGGTTAATGAAATGCATTAACGAAAAATCGTGGGATAGTGGAGCCGTACCGGGAAAGGCCGGATTCGCTTTTGGGGTTGAATATTTTGGAAGAACATATTACAGAACATACAACAATAATTTAGATGGGAAATTTTGGGATCAGTCCGGTTCTAATGAAGACAAAAATACGTATGAGACAAAAGACAAAAAATACCACTTCTCTGTTTGGGTGCAAAAGACCAGAGTAAGGGTTTACCAGAATGAAACCAAGTTATTTGATTCGCCACGTGCCCTTCCGGATCCAACATTAAAATTCGACCGGATTCGGTTCGAAGACGGGGCTGCCATGGTATCCAACATCCGCATAGCGATTGGTGCTCCCGATATGCGTAACAAGCTAATGACTGAAGGAAAGTTGGTTAGCTACGGAATTTATTTCGACGTAAACAAAGATGTGGTGAAACCGGAATCGTATGGCACATTGAAAGGAATTGCCGACATTTTGAATGAAGTTCCTGAAGTAAAAGTGAAAATCGTTGGACATACCGATTCTGATGGTGATGATGCTAAAAATATGGATTTATCGAAGCGCCGCGCTGCATCTGTAAAAGCAGAACTGGCCAAATCATTCGGTGTGAATGCAGATCGCCTCATCACCGATGGAATGGGCGAAAGCCAACCTGTAGCTCCCAACGATACTCCGGTTAATAAAGCACTGAACAGAAGGGTTGAATTCATAAAGCAGTAAGAATGTAGCGCATTTAAAAATAACATCCAGCAAGGGATATTATCCAATGTCCCTTGCTTGATCTGTAACAAATTTATTTCAACAATACCTGATCATTTATTTTAACTGCTTCGCTCAGTTAGTTAAACAAATCCTAAAAAAATGAAAAAACTACTCGTAATCACAGTAATTATTCTTTCCGGAATGGTTCTGAAAGCTCAGGAAACATTCTTCCCAACCAAAGAAGGAACAGTTTTGATTTATAAGACTTTCGACAAAAAGGAAAAGATTACCAGCAAGTTAATATACACCATTAAACAGGTAAAAGTTAATGGTGACGACATGGATATAACCTACCAATATGAATCGATTGATCCGAAAGACAAGCTTTTATTCAAAGAGGACATTACCATCCACAAGAAAGGGGATAAGCTTTACCTGGATATGGGCAATTTCATCAACAAAGGAGCATTCCAGAAGAATGGTGAGATTCCCACCACTGTTGAAATAAAGGGAACCGATATGGAAATTCCATCGAACCCCAAACCAGGAGATGAACTTCCCAATGCCAATATCGAAATGTCGATGAAAATGGGGTTCGTCAATATGAAAATGTCGGCTCAGCTTAGCAACCGTAAAGTGGAAGCCATGGAAGATATTACCGTTAAAGCTGGTATTTATAAAAGCTACAAGTTTACCAGCTTGGTAAACGCCTCTGCAATGGGAATAAAGTCAGAATCAAATATAACTGAATGGTATGCAAAAGGCGTCGGAATTGTTAAAACAGAAAACTACGATAAAAATGGCAAACTCCAATCTTACACCGAACTGATCGAACTGAAGTAGCTTCAATTAATACAAACACAATGAAGACAAAAATTACATTTATATGTTTCATGTTTTTCGGACTTGCGTTACATGCTCAATTTGTTCATCCCGAAATCGTTGTCAACGAAATGCCTGTTATAACAATGAATGTTTGTAAAAAGGAAGTCAGGGAGCAATTTTTAAAGCAGGTGTACAAGTTGAAAACCGAGGTGGAGGAGGAAATCACACTTCGGAAAGGTAAGTTAAAAGCAAATTCCAAAGGCATGGATGAACAAGCCGCAAAGAACATGATGAAACAATCAGGTTATAATGTTTCGGATGCTGATATTCAAAAAATGAAAACTGCCAGCAAGGAAGAAAAACAAGCAATGGCAATGGCAATGATGCAGCAAAATATGAATATGTCGGTTGACGAAGCTAAAAAAGTGAGCAAAATGAGCAAGGACGGGCAAAAAGCCTGGGCCGAAGGAATGTCGACAGAAATGATGGCCGATGCGCAGGCTAACCCGGAAAAGAATAAGGCCCCTAAAAAGAACAACATGAATATGTTTGAATTGGCTCAGGAACAAAGCCAGATAGCACAGAAAATACAGTTAGTTACCCGAAAGTTTGATGAGCAATTGGAGGAGTTCAATAAGCTGAAAGAAAAGACCCTGAATGAATTTGAAGCCTGTTTGAAAAAAGTTGACAAAGATTATGCGAATAAGATAAACTTCGATCTGGGCAGTACTTATGCTGAAGCGATTGAATACCAAAAAAATTCATGCTATCAGACCTGCTGTGGCTTTCTGACACCGAAATACAGTTCTATTCTTTTAGACAGGTTCAATGCAATGATTGCTTTGGGCGATGATTACAACCGCTTGGATGTTCTAACAAATGAGCTCACCTGTGGTACAACCGGGTCAAATAAGAAGGTTATTGAACCTGGCCTGACTTATCTGGAAGCACTTTTAGACTATATCGTGCATCTACAGGAATTACCGGCCCCATACTTCCTGACCAAGTAGTATGATTTTCCGGCTACTAATATGGAATAAAGATCTTGAACGATGAAATTCCTTTCACTTCTAATCCTTTTATGTGTTATTTCATGCTATGCCTCTGCACAGCAGAATGCTGCTTCCATCAAACAGCAAATGTCGGCTATTCGCAAATCGACCAACTGGGAAGATGCGGCTGCTGCAAAGAAGGCCAATGAGCAGATCAAAGAGCTCTCAAAACAATTGATGATGACCGGGAATCCGCAGGGAAATCAGATGCCAAACCAGCCGAAAGCCGAGGCTGAACAAGCAAAAAAAGATGCTGCGGACGACAAAATGAAATTGTGGAATCAGGTTATGAAAAGTGCAGCCGGAGGCGAGGGCGCTGATGTGTTTCTTGCAGAGCCCACCCGCGAACAGATTAAGGATGAATACAAGAAAGAGGAATCGAATAAAATAAAAGGTAAAGAAGTTCTTGAAGAGATGACTTTTTTATGCATCAACATGTCTTCTCCTACTGTTCAATTGCTCATTGATGAAATGGAGAATTATAAATCAATCAAAACGCTGGTTATAACCTGCGGGGAAAACGGATCGCCGGTCGATCTCGAATCCTTAATATCGAAAGCGAAAAATTACCCCTTGCAACAGTTGTACATCATTAATTTTAAAAGCTTTGTAGCCAAGGTGCCCAAGGCTATCAGTAATTTTCAGGATCTGACTTATCTGGCCTTGTACAACAACAAAATTCTCAGGCTTCCACCTGAATTCGGTTCACTGGTTTCGCTAAAAAAGCTTGATGTGGATATGAATCCGGTTGACATGCTTACACCTGTCATCAATACAATGATTAATCTGGATACTATTGGTATTGCCAAAACGCTGATAACCGACGCAGAACTCAGCAGAATCAAACAAAACTTGCCAAACTGCAAAATCCTGATCAAATGAGAAAACCTATAATATTACTGATATTCCTCTTATATATTGGGTCAGGATTGGCAACAGCAGCAAATCCCAGGTTTTATATTGCGACTTCATGGAACAATAAGGCTGCAACTGCATACTTCCCCCATTTTGAAGTGGAGTTTGCCAATGCGGTGAAAAAAGAATTTCCTTGCGTCAACACCATAAGTGATTCAAATATTTTGACGCTCCTTGAGCATGAAAAGCAAAAGCAGTTATTGGGCGCAGGAGATTATGAGGAAATATCCAATATTGGCCAAGCTATGGGATGCGATTATCTGGTTAGCCTAAAAGTTCAGGTACTGGGAACTAAAGCATTGATTACTGCATTCTGTGCCGATACCCGAAGATCAAAAGTTATTTCACGCTCAATGGCGAATGTTGTTGATGGCAGCGCTGGAATGAAAGCTATGGAAATGGTTTCAAAAGAGTTGGTCGAAGGTTTGAAAAAATTTGAAATATGTCCGTTTACAGGGCCAATCAATGTTGTAGTTAAAACCGAACGCAACGATAAGAAAACCGATTCATACGCTGTTTATTGCAACGGCATAGATGGACTTTATAAATTGGATGTTACAACAAAAAAAACCAGCAATGCTGACTGGAAGCTGAAAAAAACCAGTAGAAATAGGGTAGATGGCTCTGTTACTTATAATCTGCAGGAAGAAACTATAACCGAAGACCATAACGACTGTTACACTTGTCCTTCAGGACGTCAGGGTTCCAGGTTGTCAAAAGAAACTGTATTGAAAACTGCAAAAGTTGAAGGACTTTCGAATGAAAGTGTTGACGACAACCAGCAAATTGAAGATGCGCGTGCTGAAATTACATTTTTGGATAATGGAACCTATACATTAAAAGTGGAAGCTGCTTCCAGAAAAGGAGATCTCAAACTGAGAACCGAAAAGCGCGCCGAAGGGACCTGCGATAACCAGAGTCCACCACCTAAAAGCATTGATAAAAAAGCAGATGTGCCGTTGGAAGAGGTCACATTTGGACCCTTCCCGGGAACTTCACTGGATAAAGTATTGAGCCAAAAAGACACTTATTCAACAGTTGATCCTCTAACCAAAGAAAAATCCATAGTAACTTTTGATTTCAATTTGAAAAGAAATTAAATGTCCAATTTAGTTTAAAATCAAAACCATGTATAAAACAGGTAGAATGTTATCCGTCTTGTTTTTCCTGACACCTGTTCTATGTCAGGCTCAAAAATCTTCCGATTTTCTTCCTGAAAAGCCGGGAAAATGGAGTTATTCAAGCAATATTAAAACCCCCGGTGCCGAAGTTGTTACCTTTAATAAAAACGTTGCCAATCTGGCCGGATGGTTTCACCGGAAAGTCCCATTATTGATCAATCCCAAAGGTTTCGATCTGGATGCATGTGCTTATGGAATTTGGGACGACAAGTACAAATTACAGCACTGTAATTATGGACAAAGGGGTGAGTTAAACTTCAATTTTCTGATGTTTTACAGCAATGGCGGACAATGGAAAATTGAACCTCCGCATTGGAGGTTCAACATCAATAACACCGAAACAGGCCACGGTTCCAATACCAATCTCCCCGGATGGGATAGTACCAAGGATCCTGCTTCACTCGAAAAACCGATGAACAAAGCGGCTGCCGATCTGAACGATCTTTTTCGCATATTTCCATTTGTGAGGGATATTGCACCGGGAGTCAGGCTTTACGGCGATGGAAACCTGATCGTTTTTAATCCCGACCGTCTTCCGTTCTGGATACCGGTAACCTTGCGTGAGGTTGCCGAAATGAAACTGGCTTATTACAAATTCAAAGAGCTTGATTTATTGCCCTACCTAAAAAAAGAAATAGCAAAATTGACGGAAGAAGACCTGAATTCTCTGGCCTATTCGGGCAACGACGATCTTTTCATATTAAAAGTTCATCCGAAAATGGAAAATCAGGAAATGGAATATGGCGGGCAAATCATGCGGTTTAATCCCGATTACTGGGATCGCTCCTTGCCACCATCTGCCATTCAGTTTATGACCTTTTATTATCCCGAAAGAAGTCAATCGGAAACTGAGGAGTTCTTCACAAACAACGGATACCCGATTTTTGGCGATGTCATCATGAATTCAATTAAACTGGAAGAACTGGCGGGGTTGATCGTGCGAAAGAAATGAACTTTTCCCTAAAAATTACTTTAGCTGAATAAAAGAAAGGATTCCATCTCATTTGAAAGGTGGAATCCTTGCTTTGTTATTTGGTAACGGTAAAACTCGTGTTCCCAATACCCATTTGTCCATTCGGGGATATTCCCTGGACGTCGATCAGGAAACCTGAGAATACTTTCCCGGCAGTAACCGTAAATTCAAATAGCCCGGTTTCATCTACTTTTTGATTTGGAATCCACTTTAGGGTAGTTCTCTGGTCATTCTTCAGATTTCCTGGTTCGGCAGGAAAAATATTCGGAATACGGAATCCATTCTCGTATTTGCTGGTACTTTCCTTTTGGATTGGTTCTTCTGGTCTGTTTCCTTTTTTCAGAAAGATCTCAATCACTCCAATGGTATTCAAACCGGTATATCTCTGAATATCCATCACGCTGGTTGAAACATTGATATGATCGACAGAAAGAGGTGATATTCCTGCGATTGCCGAAATATCAGTTCCTAACTGTTGACCATCGATAACAAGCAAAGCTCCGCCCTGGTATTTGAGCGAATTATCCATCCCAATAAATACGATTTGGTTACCCACTATTTTATAGGGTTTCAGAATTTTTATCACATCCAAAAGGTTGGTTGATGAGGCCAATAAATTGCGCTGAGTATCTATGGCAATCGTATTTGGTCTGTTGGCCTTTACATATTTTCCGAATAATTCCGGATTATTACTGAAATACGTTTTATCGACAGCCTGATCAGAATTTAACAAACTGTATTTCTGAGAAATTCCTGTTATCAGTTTTGAAATACCAGCTTCAAAATCGATGGTTTTTGGCTGAGGGGTTTTTGCATTCTCCGGTTTAAAATCCCGTATTTTCTCCCAACTGAAATCCTTGATCCGGTTGGCTATCAGGTAAACATCCATGAGTACCGGATTTGCAGCCCTGCCTTTTAATGCATCGGTCAGCACCGAATACGGGGTCTCCAGTTCAGGTCCAGTCAATGGGCTGCTTTTCATTGCATCATTGCTTACGTCGTTCCGGAACTGACCGGAAACTGAAACCGTGACATTTCCGGCGACCGGCTGGTTTTTTTCATCTGTCATCCGTACCTTGACTTTCATGCTTTCGCCGGATTGGAGTTTGTTTTTTTCAGGAAGGATTTCAAGTTTCACCTGCAGCTTTTTATCCACATAAACCACACGTTCGGCCAGGATCTGACCTTCTGACGAAAACACCGACAACAGAAAGATTCCCTGGGGAAGGTTATCCACCGGAATTTTTATTCTGCCGGCACTGTTAATCTCCATATCTGCTGCCCAATTGAGCTTACTTCCGCTGGTGAGAGCAATGGCAATGGAATGTTTCTGTTTGTCGGCGAATGTTAGGTTGGCCGAAATAAATCCAGCATCGGATTTCAAAACCGCCAGGCTCAGCCCGTCAGTTTTTGGAACCGGAAGCTCAAACGACTGGCCCGCACCTGATTTGCCGGCCAGAACCAGCTTGTATTTTTGAGTTCCGTCATTCATCACCGAAAAAAGGCCCAGACCTTTGGTAAACGATTTCACCAATGTCACGTTTTTGCCGTCCTGATTTACAAGTGATCCTTCAACATCAACCGGAAGCCCCCATTTGTTGAAAGCGGTAAATCCAACTTTAGCAGAAATTCCTACATTCAGGTTTCCCCCTTCAGGGAAAAACCGGACAAACACCGGATCGAGATTCGTGGGCAGGAATATTTCCTTGGTCCAATCTTCCTTGTTATCGCTGATTTTACAAATAAAGGATTCCCCGTTTGTTTTTGCGGGTATAGTAAATGGGATTACGACTTTCCCTTTTTCATCGGTTTTCAGCTTTCCCTTTTCAAAGATGTCATTTCCATTCATGATTTGATACCTGATCGCATCGTTTTTCTGGATTTCACCCGACAGATCCCTCAGAACCAAAGAGATTTCATTTTTCAGGCCTGAAATTGAAATACTATCCTTCAGGCTTGTTTGAACAATCCATTGGTTACTGTATTCCGGATCGATGTGAAGAATTCTGGTTGCTATTTCCTCTACTGATGTTTGTGCCGAAGTATATGCCACCATAAAATAAACATCCTTGGTGAGGTTATCTGGAACAAGCAGATCGCCGGAAGCAAATCCATTGGCCAGACGGAAAATGTCCTTTACAACCGCATTGCCTTTTTTGTCATAAAGTCTCACGAAAAGCTCCTGATTTTCTGATGAAGCGGGGAGTTGGTTCCCATCCGAAATGAATGCCGTAAACCAAATAGTCTCTCCGGGTTTATAGTACAGTTTGTCGGTTTCAATCGAAACTTTCTCGTCAGGAAAATAACTGAAATATTGGTTCAGCTGCTTGCTGATTTCAGGAATCGGACCTGTGTTTTGAGCGGGTAATAAAAAAGTGGACAACACGGCAAATAGCAAAATGGGTAAGGTTTTCATTTGGGTTAGGTTAGTTTTTATTGATGATTTTTTCTTCCTTTTCGTTTATTTTAAATAAAGAATCGTTCTGCAGGTAATAGTCGCGGAGTGCATTTTGCAAATCTTCCGAAGGTTTGATGATGTTGTAATTGGCCCAGAAATCTTCGTCGTAACTGGTAATGGTTTCAGTAAAAATATCTTTCGGGTTGAACAATTCATCCTTTTTAAAGTGAGTTCCGTCATCGGGTTTGAAATCGGTAATCAACAAATCCGAAATGCTGTGAAATATAGAATTGACCTTGTCTTGCTTACTTTTTACCTTGAAACTGAGTGAAGCGTGGGCACTGCTTAAATGCCAGTTGTTATCCGATCTGCGGTAACTAACTTTATAATCGGCATTGAGTGGGCGAACATAAAAGTCTTTGGGCTTCTTTTTGATTAGCCACTCGTGGGCAAATTTGAGACCCGAGCGGCTAAGGCTGAAATCGGCCTGAACCAGTGCCAATGAAGCCATATCGACAAAAAGTTTGCCCTGATAGCAAGGTTCTTCAATTTTTTCTTTGGGCTTGAAACGGATCACATAGGTGTCGCGGTTATCCAGTTCAACAATCTCATCGAGTGTATATTTATAATTGTCCCGAAATTCGGGATCGAGAAACGAATCGGGTGCTTTTATCACATCAAGTTTGGTAATGTTGTACGGTCCGCCCTGAATTTTAAAATCGACAAACTGAAAAGCCTTGACATTGATGTTTTTGCGGCCTTTGACGAATTTGACCTTGTCCTGAACAAAGGTATTCGTGTAAGGAGCTTTCCGGATATCCATAACGGCTTCTGCAACATCAATGTATTTGCTGTCCTGTTTCAGAACTTCGCGGTAAAAAGCGGTCATTATTTCCGGATCGCGTGGGTAATTCAGCGAAATCTTTGACAGGATTTTGTTGACAATATCCTGAACATTAACAATTTTGATAACGATTTCCTTGAGTTGCACTGAAGTGGGTTGAAGGGATATGCTGTAATTGATATCACGGATTTCATCGATGGGTTGCCGGTATGGACGGTATCCCAAATGAGAAATCAGAATGGTGTCGTGCTGATGGATTTCAGGAATTTTAAGATCAAAATCTCCATCGGTATTCGAGATGGTTCCTATGTTGCTTTTTTGAATCGAAATGTTGGTATAGGGTAAAACTTCCTTTTCATCGTGATCTGCCACGCGCCCCCTGAAAAAGATCATTCCCCGGTTCTTTTCATTTTGCTTATCCTCTGCTTTTTCATTTCCTTCCGTTTCCGGCGCAGTGATAATGATCTGTTCTCCAAGTATCTGATATTTAAACTTTGAATCAAACAAAATATCCAGAGTTTCCGGAATTGTTTTTTCGGCTACCGAAAGATTGGTTCTTTTATTTGCTTCAACCAGCAAAGGATCGTATGAAAAAAAAACATGTGATTTGGCGGAGATTGAATCGAGAATGGCCGCAATGGTTCTGTCTTCAATTTGAATGGTAATTTTTTTTTCAGCTACGGAATTGTTTTCCTTTTGTGCGTATCCTTTGGAGAACGACAAAAGGAAAACAAGGATGAAAATTCCGTATGCTGGTTTCATTTCAAAACATTTTCTTCAGGAAGAATTCGGTTTTTACCTGTTCTCCGTTGCGCAGAATGGTCATTTTAATCCGCTTGTCTTCCTGACTTTGGAACAGTAAATTTATATCATTTAAAGTTAATGCTTTATGACTGGTGTTGTTTAATGCGATGATCTGGTCATTTTCCTGAATTCCGGCATAATAGGCCGGCGAATTTTTCCGGATATCGCTTACCAGAAAGATGGGCAGGCCAGGCATCGGGTTGGTAACTTCCAATCCACTCATGTTGTAGTTGAAATTATCCTTCAGGTTGCTGTTTGGTCTAAGGATAAGCCGCTTGTTTGGATAATCCATGGTCACATAAAACCGGCGCAGGATTTCAGCCCCCAGCGTTCCGTTGCGGTCGGTATCGCCCATGAGCTGGTCAACCATTTCATTTTCAGGAAAAGCCACGATAGGTTCATACAAAACCAGCGGACCAACCCAGATGGCACCGATACGACCTTTTTTACCGTATAAATCGCCACTCAATCCACGACCCAAAAAAGTTTCAATGTTATTTTCCGGAAGTGATATTCTGCTGTCTGAATTGGTTGACAGCCAGAGGGCATCGCTCGCTCCGGTATCGACCAGTAATTTTACAGGAACTTCTTTGTTCTTATCGGTGACGATGCTCGTTTTAACAAATGGCTTATTCTGCTCGAAGGTCAATGGAAGAACGATGTCTTTGCCTTTTTCCTTATAGGTAAAATATTCAGGTTTGATCAGTGTAATCTCGTGTTCAGCATAATCGATTTTAACCACATAGTCTTTGAAAAGGTTAAAACCGATCAATCCATGGACCGGAATGCCCAGGATATGGGAAATCTGGAAATTTTCATTGATGACCATGTGTATTTCCTGATCATAGGCAATCATGCCTTCAATTTTTATGGTATTATTTCCTGATTTATAGGCCGTCATCTGTTCTCCATCACCAAGTCCTTTCACCTTTATTGGCTGAAGAAAGTTCAGGTTTAGCTTGTTAACAAAAGGAAGTTCGGTAATAATCGGATAACGAACGCCGGTATCCAGAATGAAATTCAGGGTATCCGAATTGTTAATGGCAACCGGAATAATAATCAGGTTACTCGACGATTTGAATTTAATGGTTATGGACTTTTTCTTATAGTTGTCGAAAACAAATCCGGTTTGTTCGTTGTAGTTTTTGACTTTTTGGTTGTAGTCTTTACTTTTATCCAAAGGAACGTAGTCACGAATGACCAAAATGTTGTCCTGAATTTCGAACAGTAAATAAAAGTCCTTCATGAGCTGATCAAGAACGTATTTGATGGGTTTATTCGATACGTTCAGATTGATGCTTTTTCCTTCAATCAGCTGCGAATTGTATGAATAGTCGAGTTTCAGGTAATCACAAATTCGTTTGATTACTTTTTCAAGCGGTTCATTTTCAGCATAAATACTGATGTTTTGGTTGAGAACCTTGGATGTTTGATCATTTTTGTTTCCTTGCCCGAAAGCTTGTTTCGAGGCTTGTTTGTTCGTTTGTTTTGGAGTTTGTTTCTGGCTGTACGAATCCAGTGGCAATGCTTCCAACAATAATAAAATCAGGAAACTAAAAAGAAATGATATAATTCCGGATGTTTTCATGGCGTAAAAATCTTGAATTTTAGGATTTCGCTTTTAAAATATACTGTCCGTTTACTTTCTGCGTCTCGATCTGGAAAGTTGTTTCAATCACTTTCAGGATAAAATCGAGCGAATAATCGTTGAACTGGGCAGTCAGCAGCAACTCATTTAGCTTTGGATCAGATAATTGGATATCCACCTTGTATACTTTTTCTAAACTTACAATTACTTCTGCAAGCGAAGTCGCCTTAAAAATAAGGTTGCGCGTTTTCCAGGCTAAAAAGTTAGGATCGGCATTGGTTGATTTAAGCAATGAGTTGCCCGAATAAACTAATGTTCCTTTATCACCGGGGGTCAGAATCAGTTCTTTTGATTCAGTAGTTTGGTCTGAAACCTGGACTTTACCGGTTTCAACGATAACCTCAAGCAATTTTGCTGCAGGATATGCACTGACATTAAAGCTGGTACCAAGAACCTTAATTTGTGCTTTACCGGCATGAATAATAAAAGGTTTTTCTTTGTTCGGCTTTACCTGAAAGAATGCTTCTCCTTCGATGCTGACTTCACGGGTATTTCCGGCGAAGAGTTTGGGATATCTGATTTTCGTGTCGGTATTTAAACTGACCAACGACCCATCGGGGAGTGCAAATGTTTTCAGGATTTGATTGGTTGCCGAAACTTCCATCATTTTCCCGTTGGCCGCCAAGTTATAAACTTCATAACCCGAAGCCAGAAGCAGTGCGGCAAATAGGATAGCTGCAGCAACACGATAAAGTGGGTTCTGAAAGAACCGTTTAAAAATGGTTTGCTTCTGCGATGAAGATTCATGAATCCGTGATTCGACCTTATCCCAGGCCTTGTCAGCCGGATATTTTTTCAGATCAAAATAAGTTTCCACTTTTCGGGTCATTTCCAGAAACCGGGTTCGTTCGCTTGCGTCCGGCAAGAGTTTCTCTGCAACAGTCTGGTTTTCTGCTGAAGTTTGCAGATTTTGGTCGTAAATTGACTTGGCGAGCAATTCCCATTTCTGATCTTCGGTGTGTTGATTTGCTTTCATACGTTCTAATGACATTGGAAAGTAATTTAACCCCTATGACGCAATCCTGATTTTTTAAAAATAAGCAGTAAGGTCAATAAATGATTGCTGAAATCTTTTAGTTCTTCGCGGAGATATTTTAAAGCCAGTCCCATCTGGGCTTCAACAGTTTTAACCGAAATGTTAAGCGTTTCGGCAATTTCCTTGTATTTTAGTCCCTGTTCGCGACTAAGGCGGAATATTTCCTGTCGTTTGGGTGGCATTGAACTGATGCTTTTTTCAATTCGTTGAACAAGATCAACTTCGAGGTAAAAATCGTCGGGATTGATTTCCTGATGAGAAGTTTCGAGCATCCGGTCTGAATACTGTTTTTTTATTTTATCGTGCTGAAGCTGGTTCAGGCAATGATTTCGGACTGAGCGGAAGAAGTAGTGCTTTACTGAAGTCTGGATGTTGAGGTTTTCGCGTTTTTCCCAGATTTTAACGAATAGGTCCTGAACAGTTTCCTCGGCCAATTCACCGTCGTTCAGAAACTGACGGGCAAAGTTGCACATCGCCGGATAATACTTCCGGAATAAGGTTTGAAATGCGCGTTCATCACCTGCACTAAATTTCAGATAAAGCTGGTTGTCTTCAGTCAGATCCATAAGTTCTCCGGCAAAAGCGGCGATTTATTGAATTTGTCTAAAGATATTAAAAAAAATAAAATGGCTTATGATTAAGTTGTTTTAGACCTGACAGGTTTTCAAAACCTGTCAGGTCTAAAAACAATCAACAGAAGGGAAGGTATTTTAATACTGACTTTTGCGAGATAAACTGGGGCTATTCAATATTCTTCCGGTGTTTTACAATTTCACCATCGACTACAAAAGTGATTGATTCGGCGATGTTGTTGGAGTAACTGGCAATCCGTTCGAACAGATTGACAATGATCAATATGTTTGAAGCCACTACCACCACTTCCGATTTCTCCATCATTTCGTTCAGAATCCGGTCTGCAATGTCCAGGCAGCCTTCTTTGACGATTGCTGAGTGATGGTAAATTTTCTGACAATATTCCAAATCATGAGTTTTCACTACATCCAATACATACGAGAATAGCACAGAAATTTCGGTGCTCACCTGATCAACACCCAATTCGCTGACCAATTGACGGTAATCTTCGAGCGGAGAAATTCGTTTGGCAATATTCACTGCATGGTCTCCAACCCGTTCCAAATCATTGTTGATCTTCAGAGCCGAAAGGATGTATCGCAAGTCGCGTGCAACAGGTTGCTGCAGGGCAAAAATCTTCTGGCACAACCTGTCTATTTTCACGTCCAGCGTGTTAATTTCCTTGTCTTTATCTATTACCTTTTTGGCAAGGTTAAGATCGTAATCCTTCAGGGCCGTGAGGGAATTGTTGATTTGCTGATTGACCTGAGAACACATTTGAATGACCTTCTGAGAAAGTTTTTCAAGTTCTGAATCGAATATTCGGTATGTTTCCATATAATAAAGCCTCTCTTAAAGCCTCCCCTAACCCCTCCGAAGGAGGGGAAACAGGAAAAGCTTGGCGGTTTTTCTGTTTTAATCAATATTTTAAAAGATCAATAAAATCCTTGTACACGGCATTCAAACTCCCCTCCTTCGGAGGGGCTGGGGGAGGCTACAAGTCTCCCCTTCGGGGAGATTTAGAGGGGCTTACTTCTACCCAAATCTTCCGGTGATGTAATCTTCGGTTTGTTTTTTATCCGGATTGGTAAATATCTTTTTTGTCTTATCGAATTCGATGAGTTCGCCCAAGTAGAAAAATGCCGTCAGGTCGCTGATTCGCGCAGCTTGCTGCATGTTATGTGTCACGATTACAATGGTGTATTTTTCTTTCAGCTGGACGATCAATTCTTCAATTTTCGAAGTTGAAAGCGGGTCCAATGCACTGGCCGGTTCGTCCATCAGTACAATTTCAGGATTGACAGCCAATGTACGGGCAATACAAAGCCTTTGTTGCTGACCACCTGAAAGTCCCATGGCCGAATCGCCCAAACGGTCTTTCACTTCGGTCCAGATCGCGGCATTCTGAAGGGCCGTTTCAACAATTTCGTCCAATTGTTTTTTGTCTTTTACGCCGTTTATGCGGGGTCCGTAGGCTACATTTTCGTAGATCGATTTGGCAAACGGATTCGACTTCTGAAATACCATTCCCACCTTTTTCCGGAGGGTGACCACGTCAATGTTGTTATCATAGATGTTGATGCCGTCGATCAGAATTTTTCCTTCGATTTTAACTCCGTCAATCAGATCGTTCATTCGATTCAGACTGCGTAAAAAAGTAGATTTTCCACATCCGGATGGACCGATAAAGGCAGTTACTTTTTTCTCCGGAATCTGAATAGAGATATCGTTAAGTGCTAATTTGCTTCCGTAGTGCAGAAACATGTTTTCAGTATGTATTTTCTCGTGAATCATAATTAATCTGTTTTCTTTTTTCTGATACGGTATCGGAGTATGATAGCTGAGATATTCAGGATAAATGTCAGGGCTAAAAGTACGAGCGTGGTGCCAAACTGAATCGGCATGGTTTTGTCTACGTTTGCCGATTGTGTGGTCATTACATAAATATGATAGCCAAGTACCATGAACTGGTCGCTGAATGATGTGGGTAAAGTTGCCACATAATAGGCAACCCCGGTAAACAGAATGGGTGCAACTTCGCCTGCTCCACGGCTAACGGCAAGGATTGTACCGGTCATAATTCCTGAAATCGATCCGGGAATAACAACCTTCCAGATGGTTTGCCATTTGGTGGCTCCAAGTGCCAGGCTGGCAGCACGAAGATCTCTCGGTACTGTTTTTAAAGCTTCCTCAACTGAAACGATGACTACCGGTAAGGTGAGAAGTGCCATAGTCAGACTGGCCCATAAAATATTTGGTTGTCCCCATTTAAGATGTCCGCCCAGAAAGGTATTGTCCACATTCGTTCCGACAAATTTGATAAAGAAGCCCAGCCCAAACAATCCGTAAATGATTGAAGGGATTACAGCAAGTGTTCGTACAGCAAACCGAATTGTTTTGGCAATGATTGAATTTTCTTTGGCATATTCGGTCAGATAAATGGCGGTGATTGTTCCAAATGGAACCGCTGCAACCGACATGATAATTACAAGTAATGCTGTTCCGTATATTGCCGGAAATATTCCGCCCTTGGTCATTCCATCTTCCGGAAAGCTCGTCAGAAATTCCCAGGAGATCTGGTCTTTCCCTCCAATTACAATAACGGTAACCATCACCACAACAATGGCAATAATTAATAGGGCCGCGGAAAGCGTCATGCCTTCAATTAGAATACCTTTTATATTTCTCTTAAAGCTCTTGATCATTTTCCCTGGATTCGTTTCATTAATTTTCCTTTGACGTAAAACTCAGCAATCGCATTCAGGATGAATGTAAAGATGAATAAGAGCGAACCGATCAGAAATAGTACATTGTAGTGTGTGTCGCCAAAAACCACTTCGGCCATTTCAGCGCCAATGGTGGCAGCCAGTGTCCTGACAGATGTAAATGGATTTAAGTCCATCTGAGCTGCATTTCCGGTAGCCATCAGTGCGATCATGGTTTCGCCAAAAACACGGCCAATGCCTAGCAATACTGCTGCAAAAATCCCGGGAGTCGCTGCAGGCAGAATCACAAAAAAGGCGGTTTGCCATTTGGAAGCTCCCAAAGCAAGACTGGCTTCCTTGAAAGTTTTTGGTACGGCCGTCAGCGCATCTTCGGTGATTGTAAAAATGATCGGAATGGCTGCAATTCCCATGGCAATACCTCCTACAAATGAGTTCAGCCGGGTATCGTAATGAAATATTTCCTGAAGGAAAGTGGCCATTACCATCAGTGCAAAAAAACCAATAACAACAGATGGAAAACCGGCGAGCATTTCGATGGTTGGCTTGATAATTTCTTTTAATCGTTTTCCTGCGAATGAAGCGGTGTACAATGCAGCCATGATAGCCAGCGGTGCTGCAAAAAGCATTGAAATAATGGTAACCTTGAAAGTTCCAATGATGAGCGAAAAAATTCCGTAGCGGGGCTTTTGCGATACCGGAACCCAGTCTTTGGTAAGTATTGATTTAAGGGCGGTCTGGTTGTCGTCAAATCCACTTCCGGCACTTACACTGTAGGCTTCGCTGGTTGAATCCGCCGTTGCAGAAACATCTTTTACTTCTCCGTAAGTTTCCTGAGTATCTTCCACCTTTGGCTTATCAGTAACATCGCCATAGGTTTCCTGTTCAGCCTGATTCTCCATTGCAGCTTCAGTTTTTGCAGTGGCTTTTGCAGTGGAGAATATTGGCATAGACTCGCGAAAAACAAAGAAGAAAATCAGAACAATAATTGTGATTGACAAAAACGCTGTCCCTTTAATGATCTTCTCAGCCAGATATTCGCTCCACCTGAATTTCTTTTTGGTGATATCGATTAGCCCAGAATCTGTCAATTCTGACTGTTTCGCCTTCTTGGTTTTTTTAGTCATAAAACACTTTCCAGGATTGTGAATGTTGTAATGAATATAGCGAGTTATTTTCTGATGAAAATAACTCGCTAAAATTCATTGACTTGCTGTTTTATTTAAGATTTCCGATCTTTATTTTACTGGGAAGTAACCCATTTCAACGACTAATTTCTGGCCTTCAGGGCTTAAAATCCAGTCGATGTAGCTTTTCATGGCTCCGGTAGGTTTGTTTCTCAGGTACATGTACAAATAGCGGGTAATAGGATATTCGCCGGTTTTAATAGTCTCGGCTGTAGGAATCGATCCGGCACTCTTGTCGTCTTTTTTTACTTTACAGATTTCAATTCCTGTGGCATAAGCTGCGCCACCGTAACCAATACCATTCGGGTCTTTTGCTACTGCATTAACAACAGCGGCAGTTCCGGGCAAAGTCTGGCAGCTTGGCGCATAGTCGCCTTTTACCACGTTTTCCTGAAAGAATACATAGGTACCTGAACTGTTTTCGCGACCATACAATTTGATATCAGCATCAGGACCGCCAACTTCTTTCCAGTTTTTGATGTTCCCTTTGTAGATTTCGCTTAATTGTTTAATAGTCAGTTCTCTTACTTTATTCGAAGGGTTAAGATAAACTGTTATTCCGTCTTTTGCACAAGCAATTTCAACACCCAATGTGTTGTAACGGGCTTTCAGTTTTTCTTTTTCGGTGTTTTTCATTTTACGACTCGAATTACAAATGTCAGTCGCGCCATTGATCAGAGCTGAAACTCCAGTACCTGAACCACCACCGGTTACCTGAATGGCAACACTTGAATTGCTTTTCATATAGACTTCGGCCCATTTTTGTGCCAGGATGACCATGGTATCCGAACCTTTTACCACAATTTTATCAGCTGCAGGAGCAAAAGCAAACCCGATTAGTCCAAGTAAAATGGCGATAACTGCGAACTTTATACTATTTAATGATTTCATTTTTCTCTTTTTTAATGTTATTATGCTTCAATTAAAATTTTGCCTGGATTCTCAGGGTAAGCAGGTTGTTGTTGATAAGTTTGCTGTAATCAAGTCCTGCAGGAAGTGCATTTCCGGCTGAATCTTTACCACCGGTACTTGTTCCGTCTAATTTTGTGTAGTTTCCGGTTAATACATTGGCAGCTCCAGCTTTTTCATTCTGTACAATGTCGTATTCCAATGTAATTCTTAAATTATCATCAAAATAGTGGTGTAAAGCCAAACCGATGGTTGTGGTTGCCAAATCGCTGGTAGTGATCTTTTTTGCATAGGTTTTATCTGCATTGGCATATCCGGCTATTGAAGCAGCAGCAGTCAAATCTTTACCTTTAACGTCTGTATTTGGATCATAGTAGTCGTAACGTAAAGCAAACTGGTTTTTCTTACCCAGGTTTTTGATGAAATAGAGGTAGTATCCGGCAAAATTATTCTGGAAGTTAGGAAGACCTGCAATTGCAGCAGCAGTTCCGGCAGCGGCTACAGGTTTAAATCCAATTGTAGCATTTTTACCAGCAATGTATTCACCTTTAACTGATAATCCGCCTAAAATATCGGCAAATAATTGGAATTCACCACCAACCCAGTTTCTTTTAATTGCATCACCAACATTTGCAGCAGTAGCGGTTTTATAATCACTGCTTAATGTTGAAGTTGACATTGATTTCAATGATCCGAAGTAAGTATGAGCACCAAAATCCAAGCCTCCAAAGTTACCTAAACGAACGTTATAGGTCGCACGAAGCATGATATCTTTTCCATTGTCAAAATCTTTGTTTTCATCTGCAGCACTTACAAAAGTATTTTTGCCATCGTACAAAAATGAACCGTCAACTTTTTTAATTTGAAGTGCATCGGCTCCGTTGTAAATAGCTAATTGTACATGCAATGGCAAACTTTGCGGATTGAATTCCAGTTTGGCTCCAATTGCACGTTCTCCGGGATAAATCGCTCTGATTACAGATGAACGTTCAAGTACTTCGCGTTGGCTTGAAGAATATTCAACTTCGTAATTCGGGCGGTTAAATTTTCCCATCCATAAACTGAAGGATTTAGTCCAACGGTCGTTTAAAACAGTATAAGCATCTTTTAATGTAATCGCTTGAGGAGAGAAATCAGGTTGTAAAACGAACTTTACACCATCAGTAGCTTCGTATGTAAATTTTACGCGTGCACGTCGGAGTGAAAAGTAGTTGTTCATTGGTGCTGAAGCCAAACTGTAAGTTTTATTGTACTGAGCCTGAATGTAACCAGAGATTTTGATCTTGGTTAATTTCTGGAGGTCGGCTTCGTCAGTTGCAAGTCTTTCGGTAATACCTGTAACTTTGTCGTTTACTTCACTAAGTTTTTCATTAACTGTTGCTTCCTGAGCATTGGCTTTAAAAAATAAAGCGGAAACAAACATAAGAGCGATAAGGCTAATTCTTTTCATATTTTTAGTTTTTTATTAATGTGGTTAAATAACAATCTAAAAAGGTTAAATAACTATGCAAAGCTTTTGTATTAATGTTACAAAACGATTACACATCCATTAATTTAAGATTACAACTAAAAAAAAGGAATTTAAAACACTGAAAATATGATTATTAAAGAGATTAGTACAAGTTGCAAATCATTAAAAAGAGGCCAATTGTAAGAGCAAAAATTGTGTTCACTTAGCTTTCAGTAATTCATTCATCCGGCTTTTATCCAGAATTTTAATGAATCGGCGATCGGTTTCGATTAGCCCATCCTGAATCATCTCGCTCAGAGCTCTGGCCAGTGAGGGGCGGGTTACTCCAAACATCTCAGCCAATTGGCCCTGTGATTGAGGAATCTCAACAGTTTGCAACCGGTCTCCGGCCATTTCGAGCAGGTAATGTGCAATTTTTTGTCGGATGGTTTTAAAGGAAAGGAATTTCAGCTTTTGCGATAAAAACTGTGCCCGGCTCGAGATGGTGTTCAGGTAGTTATTCAGGATCAGTGAATTTGACTGAAGTAATTTCACAAACTCAGTCTTCGGAACCGACACAATTTCTACCTCCGTATTGGCTGAAACCGTTACCGGAAAGTGATTTTCTTTTCCGAATAGAAATGCAGTGGCCAATGGTCGCGGAGCTTCAATGTCTTCTATCTTAATTGTTTTTCCGGAGTAGTCGTTCATCTCGGCTTTTACATTGCCCATCTGAATAATGAGCAAACGGTCGCAGATTTCTCCACCGTTTACGATCAAATCACCTTTGTTATACAGTTTAACCTGATAATGAATCTGGTTGAACAATTTTTGGAGCTCATCAGGAGCAATACCACGGAAAATGGGCGACTGGCAAAGTATTTCGGGTTGAATCATACAGCGAAGTTAATTGGATATTTTGTAATAATTTTACAGTTGAACCCGCTTCGGGGTTCGCAATCATACCGCTTTCTTCTCCACGGGTTTACACCCGCGGTTATTCATATTAAATCCTTTCAGGATTTTCAGGAAAACCACGGAGGTGGTTTAATTTGAATAACTCCGTACGAAGTGCGGGATTATAAACGATCACATACATGAACCCAGAAGCGGGTTCAATATTAAATCATATTTTTCACTTTTGTAACATTAGATACACTTCAAACAACCGGAAGTCATTAGTTTTGTTTCAGACAAATACAAAATTAGTAACCGGAACGATGAATCAAATTCATCAATCAAAAATAATCAAGCTCATGATACGCGAAATTGTAACTATTGACGACGAAAAATGTAACGGTTGCGGAATTTGTATTCCGAACTGCCACGAGGGTGCATTGCAAATGATCGATGGAAAAGCCAGGCTCATCAGCGAACTGATGTGCGACGGATTGGGTGCATGTTTGGGTCATTGTCCTGAAGGTGCGATTACAATCGAAAAACGCGAAGCCGACGAATACGACGAAGTTTTGGTTGTTCAGCAAATTATACCAAAAGGTAAAAATACACTGGTTGCTCATATGAAACACCTGAAAGAACACGGTGAAACTGTTTTTCTGAAGCAGGCTGTCGGATATCTGAAGATGAATGCCGGATCAATTCCTTTCAGTATTGATGCGGTGATTGCTGAGGTTCATTCAGTGAAAATTGAACAAGCCAGCGGATGTGCTTCCGGAGGATGTCCCGGATCTCAGGAAGTCAGCTTTGAGCCAAAGAACCTGCATTTTGCGCCTGTAGCTGCTGTTGCTGAAGCGCCTTCGGCTCTTCGCCAGTGGCCGGTTCAGATGCATTTGATCAATCCTGCAGGTGCAAGTTTCCAGGGAACTGATTTGCTTTTGGCAGCCGACTGTGTTGCATTCAGTCTCGGAAATTTCCATTCA
>CAILJH010000036.1 GCA_903834475.1 uncultured Prolixibacteraceae bacterium
CCATTGGCTGGCACTTCCTGTACGAAGGATTGTCCAAAATACTTCAGGGAAACTGGACTGCCTCAAGCTATTTACTGAATACTTCCGGGTTCCTTTCGGGATTTTATCATGCACTGGCCAGTTCGCCCTCCATTCTGAGGATTACCGATATCCTGAATATGTACGGATTATTGCTGATCGGGCTGGCGCTTTTCATCGGGCTTTTCAATCGGTTTGCTTCAATGGCAGGAGCATTGTTGCTGACAATGTATTATTTTGCCTATCCACCATTTGGCAATCCTTTGATGAATGCATCTGATGGACATCTATTCATTGTCGACAAATTGTTTATCGAAACTGCTGCGCTTTTATTTCTCATCTTTTACAGCGAAAAAGGCTTCAGCATCGATTCCCTGATCGAAATTTACCGGAACCGAAAAGAGTCTCCGGCGAATGAATCCAAAAGCATTTCATCACGACGCGAAGCCTTGAAAAATCTGGCTACGTTGCCGGTATTGGGTGCCATGGGCTGGGGTGCCTTGAGTGAATTCAAAACGCATGGAGTAGATGTGATGTCAGGTGCTACCATTCAGATTAAACAGACTGCGTTGAATGAATTGAAAGGTGTACTTCCGAAAGGAAAAATCGGCAAGCATGAAATCAGCCGCTTAATTGCCGGTGGGAACCTGATTGGCGGCTGGGCGCATTCACGTGACCTGATCTATGTTCCTGAACTTTTCAAAGCTTACAATACCGAACAAAAGGTTTATCAAACGCTTCAACTGGCTGAGCTTGCCGGAATCAACACCATCAATATCGGATTTCCATCGAATCCGCTTTTGGCGAAATACAAAAAGATAACCGGCAGCAAAATCAAGGTTATATCGCAAATCGGGCCCAACCTGGATAACAGTAAACTTTCTCAGGTCGGCCCTAATATGAACAAAAAACTCTATTTTGAGAATATTGATAAAGCCATCGATTTTGGGGTGGACATTATTCAGGTTCAGGGTAACTGGTGCGACTGGCTGGTGCGCGATAATAAAATTGAAGTGATTCATGAAATGATCGAACACATCCGTCAGCAAGGGTACACAGCAGGATTGGCGGCACATTCGGTAGAATCGCTGATTGCCTGCGCCGATCAGGGAATTATTCCGGATTATTACATGAAAACCATGCACCACGATCAGTACTGGTCGGCTCATCCGCGCGAAAACCGCTTCCCGTTCGAAGTTGACGGCAAGGAATACCTCGACCATAACCGCTTCCACAACAATATGTTTTGCCTGTTTCCGGAACGCACAATTGACTTTGTGAGCAAAGCAACCGTGCCGGTGATGGGATTTAAAGTTCTGGCAGCCGGTGCCATTGA
Source organism: uncultured Prolixibacteraceae bacterium (assembly GCA_903834475.1). Lineage (GTDB taxonomy): Bacteria > Bacteroidota > Bacteroidia > Bacteroidales > Prolixibacteraceae > Aquipluma. The sequence goes on from CAILJH010000036.1 coordinate 1,355, forward strand.
ACCTAAGGATGGATTCAAATGGGCCTACGACAACGGAGCCGACTTCATTTGCGTGGGAATGTTCGACTTCCAATTGGTGAACAATGTGAACATTGCCATCGACTGCCTGAAAACAACAAACCGGTCAAGGCAGTGGTATGGATAAGAAAATCAATATTGCTTTAATATTTGGCTTAATCCTACAGATTTTGTATGATTAAGCCAAATATAGCTGAAATATAAGAACCAAGGAAATCCTATCTTGCATTCTTCCACTCAATCTCCTGGAGTTTGGCCAGTTTTTTCTTCTGCAGGAAACTTTTTATCGTATTAATATCAATCAATTTGCCACCAACCTTTAGTTTTGCATTAACTATCTCGTAACCATTACTTTTTGAGTTTCATCTACAATTCCTACAACTATTTTTATAAAATAGATACCTGACTTTACTAAATTAACGTGAGTTCGATGTAAGAAATATTAGAAATAGTTTGTAAACATAGGGATATTTTATATATTTAAACATCTAACAATCAA
>CAILJH010000037.1 GCA_903834475.1 uncultured Prolixibacteraceae bacterium
TGTATTCAATGTCGAAATGGGTCAAATGCTCCGCAGAATATTGAATATCGCTGATTAGCCTGGCCGAATCTTCAGGATAAATTAACTTGAAAATCGGGGTAAAATCATCGATTACATCTTCGGGCGATAATCCGTAAATATATCGAATCCCATCAGAAGCTACCGGTACGCAATAGGTTCCGTCGGTTCTTCGGGTAAATTGAAAGATCATGACGGGCAGATTGGCAGAAAGCTTTCTGAACTGCAAGTCTTTTTCATGAAGCTTTTTTTCTGCATTCTTCCGTTCGCTGATATCACGAATTATTCCGGTAAAGAAATGTCCGGAAGCAGTTTCCCATGATGAAAAAGACAATTCAATGGGAAACTCAGTTCCGTTCTGATGTAATCCGACCATCTCAACGGTATGGCCTACCAATTTACTATATCTTTCACTTGACACCTTGTCAATGATATTTATGTGCTGTTGCCTGAATTGTTGAGGCATGATTACAACCATCGGTTTTCCGGATACTTCTTCTTTGGTATAACCGAACATTTTTTCTGCACCGTTATTCCATTCGAGTATCATCCCGAAGTCATTTATTGTTACAATGGCATCATTGGCCGATTGGGTCAGAATACGGTAATGTTCTTCGCTCGCTTCCAGCTTCTTCTCATTTTGCAAGCGGATTTCAACCTCATTCCTTAAATCTTCGAGCAGGTTAAGGGTAGCGGTGTGGTTTACTTTTAGTTCGTGAACCTGCTCTTCAACCAGTTGAGTCAGCCGTTCTTCTTCTTTTTGTTTGATGATGCTGGCATCTTTTACCTTCACCATAGCACGAATCTGGGCGATCAGTTCAACCGGGTCGATGGGTTTGGCAAGCAGTGCTTCGGCTCCGCATTCCAGCGCTCTGATACGGCTCTCCCGATCGCTTTTGTTGGCAGTAATAAAAACCACCGGAATACTGCATAGTTTCTGGTCGGCTTTCAGCAATTTGCACAGCTCATAACCGTCCATGCCGGGCATTACAATATCCAGAAGAATTACATCGGGATCTTCGAGTGCAGCCACTTCAATTCCCTTTGCACCGTTTAATGCGGTAAAAACTGATGCTTCAGGAAACGCTTCCCTGATCTGCGCCTTTATACTGATCAGATTGTCCGGAATATCATCGATAGCCAGGATTTTGATTTTTTTATTTTCCATAAAGCACCTTGTTAATTGTTTTGAAAAAGTCCTTTTCGTCAATCGGTTTGGGAATCCAGGCATCCATTCCCTCGGCCAGAATGGTTTCGCGGTCGGCAATCATCGCGCTGGCAGTAAGGGCAATCACCGGAATATGCTGCAGTGCGGCATCCCGCCGGATGATTTTGAATGCTGCGATTCCATCCATTTTAGGAAGATCAATATCCATTAAAATCAGATCAGGCTGGTGTTTTCTGGCCATTTCAACCGCCCCGATGCCATCGGTAGCTTCTATGACATGGTAACTTCCGGCCAGAATCGCCTGAACGGTAATCATATTATCGGCATTGTCCTCCACAACCAGAATCACGGGTTTTTCCCTGACGGGAAGCATTTCATCCGGAGAACCGTTCGTTGCCGTTAATTCCGGAAAGATCATCAGGTCGATTGAACTGATCAGTTCGTTGCTGTCAACACTGCCTTTCTGAATTAACTCATGAATATGATTTTGTTTTAAAAACAGAAGGTCTTCTTTGGTGATGTGTTTGGCTGTAAGAATCAGAACCGGAATATGGGCGGTTCGCTCTTCAGAGCGAATAATCCGGAGCACTTCAAATCCATTGATTCCGGGCATTAACAGGTCGAGAATAACGCCGTCGGGAATGTTTTGGCTGATAATCCGGAGCGCATCCTTGCCATTGGTTGCATAAAGCAAGATGTACCCGCTTTCCTTCAGGATGTCTCTAATCTCCAGAATGGCCGGTTCGCTGTCGTCGATCAGTAAAATGGTTTTAGGAGTTGTTCCGGAAATGAGCTGATGCTGCACGAACCTTTTTTCAGGTTTGAACCTGGTGAGTAAGACACTTTCGGTGACCCTGTTTTCGGCAGCATAGTGCAATGGCAGACTGAGTCTGAATTCGGAACCTTTCCCGGGAACGCTTTTAACCGATATTGTTCCGCCCAGCAGATTGGCGTACTTTTTTGCAATGGCCAGGCCCAGACCGGTTCCTCCAAACTTCCGCGAAGTGCTTCCATCGGCCTGCCGGAATTCATTGAAAATATAAGGCAGATTTTTTTCGGAAATTCCAATGCCGGTGTCGCTTACGTGAATGTCAAAATTTGAATCAGTTTTTACGGCCGAAATTTCGACCTTCCCTTTTTCGGTAAATTTCAAGGCGTTTCCGATGAGGTTGAGCAGAATATGCCGGCACTTGTCGATATCACTCGTCACATAAAGACCTGAACCGGAGGCCGTAAAGAGCAGTTCAATGTTTTTCTGCTGCGCCTGCGGATGAATCATGCTGATCACATCAGCAATCAGGTCATTGGCATCAAACTCCGACAAGTCGATTTCTTCGTATCCCGATTCGATTCTCGAAATATCGAGAATATCGTTGATCAGCGAGAGCAGGTGTTTTCCATTGCGCTCAATAACTTCTAAGTAGCCGTATTCCTCCTCCGGAATTTTTTTTGCAAGCCTGCGGTTGAGAACTCCCGAAAGGGCAATGACCGAATTCAACGGGGTGCGCAATTCGTGGCTCATATTCGACAAAAAGCTGGTTTTGAGCCTGCTCGCTTCGTTCAATTGATTTTTCTGAATTTCAAGCTCAATATTTTGTCCCATCAGCTCAACCGATTGTGCAGAAAGCTCTGTTTTACCGGCTTCCAGTTCACGGTTCTGCTGTTCGAGCATCTCCGAAAATTTCATCATCTTGTGGTAGGCCATGATCCCTTCGATACGGGCATTCAGGGTGCTCAAAATGTTCCCGATTAATTGAACGACCTGATGAGTATAGCTGCTGACAGTCGCCAGCGAAATAATGGCCATAACCTCCTGATGGGAGAGAATAGGAATGGTGATTATTTCGTGCGGGATAAACCGGCCGCTTACCGTTTGAAAAACAAAGCGGGTATCTTCTGAAATATCCTTGATGTGCTGAACCTTGTGCGAAGCCAGCAATGCTCCGAATTCGCCTTCGAAATTCAATGCATCAAACGAAAGACGGGCACTGGCATCCATTCCAATAGATTCAAAGTGTTCAAAGGTTTTCTTGTCATCGCTCAAAAGGTAAATGGCCGCTATTTGTGAATTGGTATGCAAGGTAAGGGTATGGAGTGTTTCCTGAAAAAATTCTTTCGCCTCATATTTACTCAGCATGACACTTGAAAGGCTGACCACTTTTTCGTTTAAACTCATATTTTCCTGAATGCTTTGTGCAAGCGAATTGAATGAGCCGGATAAAATGCCTAATTCACTGGATGAAGCGTATGAACTGCGCGAATTCAGGTCTCCCTCGCTAAACCGGAGGGTAGCGCTGGTAACTTCACGCAATGGGTTGCTGATATTTCGAAATAGAATCGTGTTGATAAGCAGTGAAAGGATCAGGATCAGGAATATCAGCAGGATAAGCTGGAGGTTGAGCTCCTGGCTCAATTTTACCGAATTGGTATATAATTCGTCCCCTTTTTTTGTGGCAAAATCGCTGATTTTCTGCAATGAGGCTAACATGTTTAATGCCTGATTGAGGGCTATTCCCCCCGGGACAAGACGCTTCCTGGCTTCCGCCAGTTTTCCGGAAGTTTCCATGCGAATAGTTTCCTGCAGGATAGAAACCCATTTGGCATATTCACGGATCAAATCATCAATATCTTCAGGAGGTCCGAGGTAATATCCCCTGAGCTTTACTATCCCATTCTCAACATTGGATTGATTAACTGCTATTTCATCCAGGATATGTTCACGCATAACAGCATCCTCAACTAACAAATAATCTCTGATATTCATCCGCATAAACAAGATGTTACTGGTTATTTCCCCGATGGTTCTGCGGGTCTTTACCGGATGATTGTACATGATTTCTGTTTGAAGGTGAAGTTTCCCCGATTGCAGGTAGGCGACTGTTCCCAGCACAACGACAAACAAAAGCATGGCCCCAAAACCAAGCCTAAGTTGCATCCCGATTTTAAGATTTTTGAAATTCATGGTTTATGTTTTTGAAATTTGTTTTATCAATCTGCTTTTATGTAACTCCTATTCCGGAGGCTGCCACTTTTCCGTCCGAAAGGAGGTTGTTGCCTTGAAAAAGGCTTTCCGTCGGACGGCGTCGTTATTTTTCCCATTTTTCACAGGGCGAAGCCCTGTGCTATTATCTGTCGCCCTTTCAGGGCTGAACCCCAGATTACTTTTCTTTTTCCCAGCTTTTGTTTATGAACTGAATGCCAACATACTGAGGGACTTTTGTGTATCTATTTTTTTTGAACGCCATTTCCATTTCGTCCGAAAGAAGGTTAATGCCTTTAAAAACGCTTTCGCGCGGACGGCAGGGTTCATATTCCCATTTTTCACAGGGCGTTGCCCTGTGCTATTATCTGTCGCCCTTTCAGGGCTGAACCCCAGATTCCTTTTTCTTTTTCACAGTTATTCGTTTATGAACTGAATGCCAACATACTGAGGGACTTTTGTGTATCTATTTTTTTTGAACGCCATTTCCATTTCGTCCGAAAGAAGGTTAATGCCTTTAAA
>CAILJH010000038.1 GCA_903834475.1 uncultured Prolixibacteraceae bacterium
AAGCTTTTTTCACCTCCATTTCTGGACGGACGCATTGATCAGCAAATAATTGACAAAGCTGTGGCAAGGGTATTGCGCATGAAATTTGAACTGGGATTGTTCGACCATCCTTATATTGACTCCAAACAAGCGGCAGTATGGAACGGACATCCAAACCATCGTAAGTTGGCAAAGGCAGCTGCGCAGGAATCCATCGTATTATTAAAAAACGAAAACAAATGCCTACCCCTTTCCAAAACCATCCAATCCATTGCAGTGATTGGTGTGGATGCTGTGGAAACCCGTTTGGGTGGCTACAGCGGACCTGGGATAAATCCAATCAGTATTTTGGATGGTATCAAAAATAAATTAGGTAAGCAAATTGCTGTACAATATTCCAAAGGCTGCGATCGCGAAAACATAGAATATTCAACCCTAGCATCTGATTATCTTTCGTATACTTCAGATGGAAAAATACAAAAAGGGGTTTTGGGAGAATACTTCAACAATGTAAACTTGAGCGGAAAGCCAGTTTTAACCCGAATTGATCCCCAAATTCAATTTCAATGGACCTTGTTTTCTCCAGATCCCGAAAAACTAAGTTATGATTTTTATTCTGTCAGATGGACCGGCCAACTGAAAGCTCCAAAAACAGGAAAATTCAAGATTGGCATCGATGGTAACGATGGTTATCGTCTCTACCTCAACAATAAATTAGTGATAGATAACTGGAAAAAACTTAGTAAGCAAACCCTGGTAACAGATTACAGTTTTGAGAAAGGAAAAACCTATGACCTCCGTATTGAATATTATGAACCTGCAGGAAATGCTTTCTTCCGTCTGGTGTGGAATGCAGATGTTGTCAACAAAGAAACTGTAGAAATCAACAAGGCTGTAGAACTGGCAAAGAAAAGTGAAGTTGCAATTGTAGTAGTGGGTATAGAAGAAGGCGAATTCAGAGACCGTGCCTATCTGAGCCTGCCTGGTCGACAGGAAGAAATGATTAATAAAATAGCAGCTCTCGGTAAACCAGTGGTTGTCATTTTGGTGGGTGGAAGTGCTGTTTGTATGAACAACTGGCTTAAAAATATTCCTGCCTTACTGGATGTGTGGTATCCAGGAGAGGAAGGTGGCAATGCAGTTGCAGATGTCTTGTTTGGAGATTACAATCCAGCAGGACGTTTACCCATTACTTTTCCAATATTTGAAGGCCAATTGCCCCTGGTATACAACCATAAACCCACTGGTCGGGGTGACGATTACATGAACCTGACCGGACAACCTCTCTTTCCTTTTGGTTATGGAATGAGTTATACAAGCTTTGAATATTCGGAACTTCAAATTGAGAAAAGCAAAATAACAGCCAATGATTCCACCATTATCAGCTGTAAAATTACCAATAATGGAAAACTGGACGGGGATGAAGTGGTACAATTGTATATCCACGATGAACTGGCTTCAGTTGCGCGTCCAATCACAGAACTGAAAGGGTTTCAACGTATTTATTTAAAAGCAGGAGCATCCAGAACCATAAATTTTGCCATACTGCCCGAAATGCTAAGTATGCTGGATATCAATCTGAAAAAAGTGGTTGAACCCGGCGATTTCAGGATGATGATAGGTGCTTCGAGCAAGGATATTCGCTTGAGGGGGATCATTAAGGTGATGCCATAAGTTGTTTTATTCTTTAAAAATTAAAAAATGAAACTTAAAATACTT
>CAILJH010000039.1 GCA_903834475.1 uncultured Prolixibacteraceae bacterium
ATACTTTTGAACCTCGTGAAGTCTGGACCCATATCCGCTATCGCTTTGGGTAGTACTACATTAATATCCGGGAATTCAACTTCCAGACCGGGAAGATCATTCACAACATAAACGAGGATAGTTCCCAATGCATCGGTATTGGCTGTATTACCGTATCCGATATTGAAGGTTTGCCAGCGGTTAATCAGGAAACGGTCGCGTCCCGAGAGAGTAGACCATGGTTCGCTCCGTTCTCCGGTCATGACGGTGAAATGAGCAGGAAGTGTCAGTGTTGGTTCTCCGGGCGTCTCGATAATGACATCATAAACTCCAAGCGCTTTGTTCTTCAGATCAAATTGGGCAAGCATCGATTCTCCCAGCACATCAGTCAGATAAGTAGTATCCGCCGGAATATCATTTTGTCCGGCCAATTTAAGTTTGATCGTGCTTGTTGTTTTGAATCCTGCACCAAAAAGATACATGGTTAGTTGTCCGGTATTTCCTCCAAACCGTGGTTCTGCTGACTCAACCAAAGGCTGAAAACTTGTAATTCCAAGAGCAGAAGATGACAACAGATAATGTCCAAATGACGGAGCATTGTTGATTGTAACCACGTTATTCACCTTGTCGATGGTATATCCTTTTTTAATCCGTTTCCAGCTCAATCCGGCGTTAGGCGAATGGAAGACTTTAATGGAGTCTTCAAGAGTGCCATTCAGTGCATCATCCAGATAGGTTAACTTCAGCCAGTTAAGCGTGTCGTTGAAAACCTGTGGAATATTTCTAAGTCGCCACCAGGTGTTGATTGTTCCGGTTGCCGTGGGATGTTGCTGATTGCCGTAATTATCAATAGTAAGTTTGTTAACTATCGTTTTTGCCTTGGTTGAAACCGAAGCTGCGTAATAATTGTAGGTATTGTTAGCGGCATTATCCACATCCTGAACAACGGTTATGCGACCATAGTTTTTAAGCTTGCTTGTATTGGGCAGAAATGTCAGGGTCAGGGTTGCTCCCGGCTTAATTGTACAACTTGCCGGAGGATTTCCAGTGAAATTGAGGTTGGGGAAGACGTTGTCTCCGACCAGATTAATAGCGTTGTCCACATAAAAATTTCCAGAGGTTGCGATGGCATTTCTTCCTGAAATATTCCGGTCGTTAGTGCCTGACAGCGAAATGTTGGCTACACTCACTTTATGGTTGTTTTCAAAGTTTCCGTAAGTGTTTAACGACAAACTGTAGCCTCCGGGATTACTGGAAATTGTACCGTTGTTAATCAATTTCCCAAAGAAAGTTGCGGTTGGACTATACCCGTATTGATTGTACAAGGTGTCTAAAACGGTAACGGTGCCATTAAACCGGATTCCGTCCTGAATACCTACTTTTCCACCGATTTTATAATCTCCGTTAAAAGTCATTCCGGCGATTCTGCTGTTACTTAAAATCAAGGTGTCATTCGATAGGATTTTTCCTCCGCTCAGAAAATTATTCCGGGTTAATAACTTGAATTTGTTCGTTTGGATCTGGCATTTATTCAAATCCCAGGTGTTTCCGTCGAACAAGACATTGCTGTCGAGAATCATGTCGCCAATACTATCGGTAGTCAGCAGGTACCCCTGAAAACTTTTGCCTGAACTTTGTTTTAAGCGCTGGTCGGTTTTTCCTGAAAATGTGGTTTGACTCGGTGCCCACTTGCCATTGTTTTCGATATCGGTTAAAATATTCAGGTAAAATGAATAACCTGCCGGATTGCTGATTATCGTTCCGTTATTGATTATTTTGCCATTGACGGTTAAACTCGGACTGTACCCGTATTGATTATTCAAGGTGTCAAGAATTGTGACAATGCCATTAAAAACATTGTCTCCCTGAACACCCACTCTGCCGCCAATTTTGTAATTGCCGTTCAGTGTCATTGCTGCAATTCCGGTATTTCTCAATACAAGGTTATTGTTCGACAGAATGGTTCCATTTGTCAGCTGATAGTTCAGTGTCGTCAGGTTAAATCCGTTGGTCTGAATTTTTGACTTTGTCATATCCCATTTGTTTCCGCTGAAAGTCACATCGCTGTCCAGAACAATTTGTCCCAGAGTATCGGTTGTTAAAAAATATCCCTGAAAGCTTTTACCTGCCGACTGCTTGATAATCTGGTCGGATGTTCCTGAAAACGTGGTTTGATTCGGAGCCCATTTCCCATTGTTTTCGACGTCATTCAGAATATCCAGGTAAAAAGAGTACCCTTTGGGGTTGCTGATGATTGCACCGTTGTTGATGATTTTGCCATTTACCGTTAAGCCCGGACTGTAACCATATTGGTTGTTCAGCGTGTCAAGGATTGTTACAATACCATTGAAAACATTGTTTCCCTGAACGCCGACTTTTCCGTCGATTTTGTAATTTCCATTGAAAGTCATCGTTGCTATTCCGGTATTTCTCAATATCAGGTTGTCGTTCGAAATGATAGTTCCATTGTTTAGCTGATAGTTCAGGGTGGTGAGTTTATATCCGTTGGTGCGAAGTTTCGACTTATTCCAATCCCAGGTATTGCTGTCGAATGTCACATCACTTCCCAGTTTTATCTGACCCAGCGTATCGGTAGTTAGAAAATATCCCTGGAAACTTTTCCCAGAAGTTTGCCTGATAATCTGGTCCGATTTTCCTAAAAATGTGGTCTGATTTGGGGCCCAAACTCCTTTGTTTTCGATGTTATTGAATACATTCAGGTAAAATGAATAGCCTGAAGGATTTTTAATTATTTTACCATTGTTGATGATTTCAGCGTTAAAAGTTACGGTTGGGCTGTAGCCATATTCGTTTAACAGCGTATCCAAAACGGTAACTGTCCCGTTAAAAACATTATCTCCACGAGCTCGTACTTTTCCGTCTAAAGAGTAATTCCCGCTGAAAGTCATTGACGCAATGGCGGTATTTTTTAAAATCAAAGATTTATTGCAGAAGATTTTCCCATAGTTTAAAATGCAATTCTGGGTCAATAAGTTAAATCCGTTGGTTGTCAGGTGGCAAGTATTCAAATCCCAGGTGTTTCCTGAAAGTAACACATCGCTGTCAAGAATGATTTCTCCAATAGAATCAGTGGTTAGCAGATATCCGTTCAAACTTTTTCCGGAAGCCTCTTTAATTCGCTGGTTATTATTTCCCAACCATGTGGTTTGGTCAGGTGCCCAGATGCCATTATTCTCAAGGTCACCTAAAATACTCAGGTAAAACGAATATCCGTCCGGATTTTTAATTATAGTACCATTATTGGTCATTTTGCCATTTATGGTAAATGTTGGACTATAACCGTATTGGTTTCGTATCGATCCGGCTGAGCTGATGGTTATATTGTTGCATGTAAAATCCCCGTTAAGGTTAACCGGCCCGTTAATAATCACATGATTGGATGCCGTCGGGACTACTCCGCCCTCCCAGGTTGATGCAGAATTCCAAACTCCTCCGTAAGCTGTTGAAGAAATGGTAGTTTGGGCAACTAAATTTGAAGAGACTAATAGTGAAATCAACAGAATTGCAATCCAGCTGGTGGATCTGGCAAATAAGAATAAAGTTTTCATAAGCGAGGTTTATCTTTAAAAAATAGGTTGCTCAGTATTCTAAAAACTCAAATCTCTCTCACAAAAAGTACCGCTCATGCAGAATTTTTAAATTTGTCTATAAAGGTAGATAAATCTAACTAAAATTTAAAAGTAAAATAGGAATTATTCGTGGAAATCGTTGCTTAAAACCCTGAATTCCGTTCGTCGGTCGAGCATTTTGGCAATTTCCTGTTGTTCTGGCGTGAGCTTCATGATGAATTCTTCGTTTAGCTCGTCATTCTTTTTCAGGAAGTCGTATTGTTTGGCCAGTGCTTTGGTCACTTTCTTTGGCCAGGTTTCACCATATCCCTTGGCAACCAGTCTTGCCGAACTGATTCCCTTTGAAATCAGGTAATCAACTACTGATTGGGCTCGTTTTTGCGAAAGTTCGGAATTGAATTTGTCGCTGCCAACAAAATCGGTATGAGCCATTAGTTCAATGGTTATGGTTGGATTGGCGGTCAGCAGCTGAACCACAGAGTCGAGGGCAGTTTTGGATTCTTCGGTAATATCGTAGCTTCCGAAGGCATAATTAATGTTGTTAACCTTGATCGGTTCATCAGTAGGTGCCAGGCTAAACTGAAAGTGAAATTCCTTGCTGTCGTCGAGGCCTTTGGTCGAAGTTTTTACCTTATCGTTGAGGTACCCATCTTTAAAAGCAGCAAAAACATAGTCAGTTTCAGGTTTTAACTTCATTTGGAAACGTCCACCATCGGCTCGCATCTTCAGGTTGGTTCCATCAGTACCGATAATCCGGATCATAGCCCCGTCAATTTTCTGTTTGGTATCTTTATTGGATACTTCGCCGGAAGCATTGAAAACCTTTGGTGGCAGATAGAATGAATAAATATCATCACTTTTTGACCCTTTCCGGTTCGAAGAGAATAAACCTTTCTCAACTTCACCTTTAATGAATGCCATTCCAAAATCGTCACCCGGCGAGTTGATCGGGGCTCTCATATTTTCAACTTTCCATTTGCCTTTGTCGTCTTTTGCGGCCTTGAAAATGTCTAATCCTCCAATTCCAGGCAAGTAATTGGAAGAAAAGAATAAATCACCGTTTTCACGGATAAACGGGAATTCTTCATCGCCTGGAGTATTGATTTCAGGACCAAGGTTTTCCGGTTTATTATATTTCCCGCCTTTACATGATGAAACCCAGATATCTTTGCCACCGTAGCCGCCAATTTTATCGGATACAAAATAAAGTTGAGTGCCGTCGGTACTCAGCGACGGATGCGCTGCGATCATGCTGTCACCCACCAGTTCGATTGCATTGGGTTCCGACCATTCCCCTCTCGATTGGTTGGCCGAAAATAATTCGGCACCCTTATCTTTTGTTTTGTCGTAAATACATCGTGTAAAGATCATTAGATCCCCGTTGTCCGAAAGTGTTGCCGCTCCTTCATCGCTTGCCGTATTGATCAGGTTATTTTCTTCAAGCAATTTGGGTATTTCCCATTTTTGTTTCTGAACCAGGAATTTACTGGTAAATAAATCGGCAAAACGGGTACCGGTAATGTTGCTTTTCCGTCTTCCTGTGACAACTTCGCGGGTAGAAGTGAAAATTACTTCATTGTCGCGACCGGCAACAAACACAGGGCAGTAATCGTTGTCTTTTGAATTTAATTCCTTGACTACATTGACCATATACCGGTTCGGATGATCAAGCCATCCGCTGACTATTTTACTCGATTCAAGGCCGTTTTTGGCATGTATATCATCAGGTTTAACTCCCAAATAGGTTTGATACCAGGTAATTGCATCCTCGTACTTTTGGGTTGCCTTTAAGCAATCGGCATAGTGAAGCATGCAAAGGGGTTCGGAATAATTGCGTTTTATTGCATTTTTATACCAGACTGATGCCTTGGCAAAATCACTTAATTTATAATAAGATTCGCCAATCCGGAAAGCCATTTCTGGTTTTTCGGATGCAAGTTTCGGGCTGCGGTAAGCCTTTCTGTATTTTTCAATGGCTTGAAAATATTCTCCGATTTCGAAAGATTTGCTGCCTGTTTCCATGTATTTGCGGGCAGAACAGGAGCCAAATAAAACAATCAGCAGAAATAAAAATATCCTTGGAAAAGCCGGGTTCTTCATCTTAAAATATCACATTGGGCAGTAAAAGTAACCATTTTATAACCATTCTAAAAAAACGCAAAAGGTTTATTTAAAGTATGCTGAAATGCAATAAATATGTGAATTTATCAAGACAAAAAAAGCTCCCGGTTTTCGCCGGAAGCTTTTCGTAATAATATCGCTGTGAAATACTATCTTACAAACAGTAATTCTCTGTATTTTGGCAATGGCCACAACTCATTGTCAACGATTAATTCAAGTTTATCAATATGATAGCGGATGTCTTCCAGAAAAGGTTTAACATTGGCTTCGTACGCAAATGCTTTTTGTTTCTCAGAATCGATCGTGTTGGCTACTTTACGAGCTTCGATCATCTCTTTTACTTTCAACTTAATTGAAGAAATGTGTCCACCAATTTCGCGGATCAGTTCCAGACGACCTTCGGCAAGGGATTTGTATTCATCATCAGAGAATACCAATTTCAGGTTCTTAACATTTTCGAGCAACATTGTCTGATACTCGATAGCTGTTGGAACGATGTGGTTGATTGCCAAATCACCTAAAACGCGGGATTCAATCTGGATTTTTTTCGTGTATTTTTCAAGTTCAACTTCAACACGACCTTCAATTTCGCGCTCGCTCAATACGCCTGATTTTCCGAACATCTCAACAACACGTTTGTCTTCATATGCTTCCAAAGCTGTCGGAACACTTGAGATGTTTGTTAAACCGCGACGTGCTGCTTCAGCTTTCCATTCTTCGCTGTAACCATTGCCGTTAAAACGGATATCTTTTGACTCAATGATTAGTTTCTTCAGTACCTGGAAAATGGCTTCGTCTTTCTTAACGCCTGCTTCAATCAAAACATCAACGTCAACTTTAAATTTAGCTAACTGATCAGCAATAGCAGTGTTTAAAGCAATCATAGCGCCAGCACAGTTTGCCGAAGAGCCTACAGCGCGGAATTCAAAGCGGTTGCCAGTAAATGCAAATGGTGAAGTACGATTACGGTCAGTAGTGTCCAAAATAATTTCAGGGATACGTCCAATATTTAATTTAAGGGCAGTCTTTTCATCCGGTGTCATTTTGCGATCAACAACAGACTCTTCCATTACATCCAACATCTTGCTGATTTCGGTTCCAAGAAAAGCTGAAATGATTGCAGGTGGAGCTTCGTTTGCTCCCAGGCGGTGCGCGTTTGGAGCATTCATGATGCTGGCAAGCAACAAGTCCTGATTCACATGCAATGCCTTCAGCGTGTTGATTACAAAAGTAAGGAATTGTAAGTTTGATTTTGGGTTCTTTCCTGGTGAAAACAAGTTTACACCTGTATCGGTAGAAAGTGACCAGTTGTTGTGTTTTCCTGATCCGTTGATCCCGGCGAAGGGTTTTTCATGTAAAAGAACCGCAAAATTATGACGACGGGCGATTTTTTTCATCAGGTCCATAATCATCTGATTGTGATCATTTGCCAGATTAAGTTCTTCATATATCGGAGCAAGTTCAAATTGGTTTGGTGCAACCTCGTTATGGCGGGTTTTAACCGGAATACCTAATTTGAACGCTTCATTTTCCAGATCTTCCATGAAACGGAAAACGCGCGTTGGAATTGAACTGAAATAGTGGTCATCCAACTGCTGATCTTTCGAGGCAGAGTGTCCCATCAAAGTGCGTCCGGTCAACATTAAGTCAGGGCGAGCCATGTATAAAGCTTCATCAATAAGGAAGTATTCCTGTTCCCAGCCTAAATTTGCATTTACTTTGCTTACATTTTTGTCGAACATCTGGCAAACTTCAGTGGCAGCTTTGTCTACGGCAGCAATCGCTCTTAATAATGGAGTTTTATAATCGAGTGCTTCGCCGGTATAAGAAATGAAGATGGTCGGGATAGTCAAAGTATTGTCAACGATAAAGGCCGGAGAAGAAGGATCCCATGCTGTATAACCACGGGCTTCAAAGGTCTGGCGGATACCTCCACTTGGGAAAGAAGAAGCGTCAGGCTCTTGTTGTGATAACATTGACCCTGATAAAGTTTCAACAACAGAGCCATTTTCACCATGAACAATAAAGGCGTCATGTTTTTCGGCTGTACCATCAGTCAAAGGATGAAACCAGTGAGTAATGTGGGTTGCCCCATTTTCCAAAGCCCATGATTTCATTCCCTGAGCAACCTGATCAGCCATTTTACGGTCGACAGGAGTACCATGGTCAATCGCATCAATTACTGCTTTGAAGGCCTCTTTCGAAAGATACTTCTTCATTTTTGGACGATCGAAAACATTCATTCCATAAAAATCGGAAACAAGATTTTCTTCACGCTTAACTTCGATCGGTTTTCTGGTAAGAACCTCTTCAAGGGCTCTAAATCTAAATTGTGCCATAACTGAAAATTTTAAAAGTTTATATTTTGTTTTTGTCTATTGTGCTTTAATCAATGAAATATTCATATAGCAAAAATATATAAAAAATGAATTAGTGTTATAAAAAAACAGGTTATTGCATGAAAATTTACAATTAATTCAAGAATGTATCTAAAAAATTGTGGGTATTTGGATAAAGACACAGTTAAAAACCGGATAATTGAAAAAAGTTAAAAAATATTAATTTGACGAATAAGCCATTTATATGAAAAAATCCCTCTTCGGATTGATTTCCGAGGAAGGATTTTTTTGCATTAGAAAATTGTGTCTGGTGAGATTATTTCTTTTTTTTCTTCTTTTTACTGAACAGCTGTTCATTTTGCAGTTCCTCATTTATTAAAGCGCGCCAATCGTGTGGATTATCAGCGGAAAAATCAAGGGTTGCTGAATAATCTTCCTTGTCGATGGTTACCACTTTTATTTTCTGATCGAGAAAGGCTTCGATTTCATCCAGTACAGGCTTTTCTTCAGGACTGCAAAACGAAACGGCCAGTCCTTTTTTGTCGCCACGTCCGGTGCGTCCAACACGATGAACGTAATTTTCGGCTACATCAGGCAAATCGTAGTTTATAACGTATTCCACATCCTGAATATCGATTCCACGGGCACTCACATCAGTTGCAATCAGAACTTTTACTGCTCCATTCCTGAACTGGCTCATCACATCGAGCCTGTCTTTCTGGTCTTTATCACCGTGAATCGTGATGGTTTTAATCTCAATCCGTTCCATTGCTTTGAAAACCCTTTCAGCCCTGACTTTCGTACGCACAAAAACAAGTATTTTGGAATCCGGATTTTCCTTAATTATCCGTTCCAGAAAAAAACGTTTGTCGTCCATCGGGATGAAAGCAACGGAATGCGTCACATTTTTCGCAACCGGATCTTTTGGTGAAATTTCAATCCGGATTGGATTGACCACAAGTGAGTATGCCAAATCTTTAATTTCAGGATTGATAGTTGCCGAAAAAAACAGTGTTTGCCGGTGTTTGGGCAACCGGTGAATCAATTGCCTGATGTCTTTTATAAATCCAAGTGCAAGCATATGATCCGCTTCATCAAGAACAAGGATTTGAACGCGTTCCAAGAGAATGTGTCCCTGACTTACCAAATCGAACATTCGGCCAGGAGTGGCTACCAAAATGTCGATTCCGGTTTTTAATCTCGAAATCTGGGGATCCTGCTCAACCCCACCAAAAACACAGCCGGTTTTTACGAAGGTATGCTTGCAAAGTGTTTGAAAGACTTCAGTTATCTGAAGGGCAAGTTCCCGGGTGGGGACCATTACCAGACAGCTGATAAATTCGCACCGGCTGCTGGTTTTTTGCTGATTGATAATATCAATTACCGGAATTGCAAAGGCTGCAGTTTTTCCTGTTCCGGTTTGTGCGATCGCCAAAACATCGTCACCTTTCAAAATCGGAGAGATTGCTTTGTATTGAATATCGGTAGGTCGGCGGAATCCCAACTCGGCCAGGTTTTTCTTTATTTCAGGAGAAATGCGGTAGTCTTCGAACTTCATAAATAGAATAATCTAAATCGGTGCAAAGAAACGCATTTTTTTTGAGGGTTGGGTTGCGATTATTTTACAGACAAAGTTAATGTCCCGATTCATATATCGTCACAGGAGAGAAATGGAATTGAAATTATGGAAATAAAAAAGGCTGTCGATCGACAGCCTTTTTTATTATTTTAGTATAAATGAGATCGGTATTGTAAATTGTTGTTTTACTTTCACCCCTCCCTG
>CAILJH010000040.1 GCA_903834475.1 uncultured Prolixibacteraceae bacterium
CAGGTGCCATGAAATGGCTTCCCCCTCGCGGTCCTCGTCAGATGCGAGCCAGATGGTCTTCGAATCCTTTGCAATTTTTTTCAGTTCAGCGACTAATTTCTTCTTGTCGGCTGAAATTTCGTATTTGGGAGTAAAGTTATTCTGTATGTCAATTCCAAAATCTTTTTTCTCAAGATCTCTGATGTGCCCCATGCTTGAAGTAACAAAAAAGTCTTTACCTAAAAATTTTTCGATCGTTTTTGCTTTAGCCGGTGACTCAACAATTACAAGATTTTCGTGCATATATCGGATTGTTTACTTACTGAATTCAAAATTTTGTGCAAATTAAAGAAAACGAAACGCTAAGTTCAAAATATAATTCAATAAATTTTGAAATCATATTTATTTGAAAATGATTTATTTATTCATTTTGCTCAATGAAAACTGTCTTTTTTTATCGGAATTTTGATCATTTTGGATTCAACCGGAAAATCACGCCTCGACTGCGTTTAACATGTTCAAATTAAGTGAGTTGAGGCTATATAATTCTTCCTGAATTCTTTCCCTGAAAGTTGAAGTTGCGAACTTTTGAAAACACTGGTTTTTCGCCTCGATTTCAGACAAAAGGAATTCAATTGCGTTTCATTATCTTTGCCCGCTCAAAACACAATTATCTATTCATGGAACGTGATATTTCGTTTTTTAAAAAATACCTGCGGATTTTCTGGACCGTATATGCCATTGGTGTTGCTGCAATCTTTCTGATGTTTATAATGATTGCGCAAGGCTGGCTGGGATTTATGCCATCTTTTGAAGATCTGGAAAATCCGGAAAGCCTTCTGGCATCCGAAGTTGTGTCGTGTGATGGAGTGGTGTTAGGGAAATATTTCAAGGAAAACCGAAGTTTTGTAAACTACAATGAAATCAGTCCGAATATGCTGAACGCATTGGTAGCAACCGAAGACGTGAGGTTCTACAGCCATTCAGGCATTGACTTGCGTGGACTGTTCAGGGTTGTGAAGGGAATTCTTACGGGGAATACCAGTTCAGGTGGAGGAAGTACGATTAGTCAGCAATTGGCCAAAATGCTTTTCCCGCGCGAAAATCTCGATACCAAAATGGAACTGATATTCCGGAAATTTAAAGAATGGGTCATTGCGGTAAAGCTTGAGAAAAGTTATACCAAGGAAGAAATTCTCACCATGTACCTGAATAAATACGATTTTCTGAATCTTGCGGTGGGAGTTAAGTCGGCTGCTGCAATCTATTTTAATACCACTCCCGATTCACTGAAAGTTGAACAGGCTGCCATGCTGGTAGGAATGGCAAAGAATTCTTCGTTGTACAATCCAGTCAGACGGCCTGAATTAACCTTGCGCAGACGAAATGTGGTATTGGCGCAAATGAGAAAAAACGGATATATTTCCAAAGATCAATTCCAATCGTTGAAGTCACTTCCTTTAGGATTGAACTACCATAAAGTTGATTTCAAAACCGGACCAGCACCGTATTTCAGGGAATATCTTCGTCAGGCAATGAATGCGAATAAACCCAACCGGTCGGATTACCGGCAATGGCAAATGCAGAAGTTCAGGGAAGATTCGGTGGACTGGGAGGTCAATCCACTTTTCGGTTGGTGTAACAAAAACAAAAAGGCGGATGGAACTTCATATAATTTGTACCGTGATGGTATCCATATTGTTACAACCCTCGACTCCCGCATGCAGCGTTATGCCGAAGATGCGTTGATTACTCACCTGAAAAAAAATGTACAGCCTGGTTTTAATAAACATCTTCGTGCTTTAAAGAACAGGCCTTTCTCGAACGATTTGACCGACGAGGCTGCACAGGGAATCTTCGATCAGGCAATCAAACAAACCGACCGGTATCGGATTGCAAAACTCAGTGGCAAATCATGGGACGTGATCAAACAGAATTTTAACCTTCCGGTTGAAATGACTGTATTTACCTACAAGGGCGACCGGGATACAACTATGACTCCATTGGATTCCATCAGATATTATCTGGGTATCATGCGGTCTTCCTTTATGTCGATGGAAATTAAAACCGGCTACGTGAAAGCTTATGTTGGCGGGCCCGATTACCGCCATTTTATGTACGACATGGTGAAAGGTGGAAAAAGGCAGGTTGGTTCTACTGTGAAGCCATTTCTTTATACTCTGGCTATGCAGAACGGAATGTCGCCCTGTACCAAAGTGCCCAATGTTAAGCAGCAGTTTATCTTGCCCGATGGCACAATCTGGGAAGCCAAAAACTCTGATGTTACCAAGTTCGATGATAAAATGGTGACCCTGAAATGGGGATTGGCGCATTCGGTGAACCAGGTTTCTGCCTGGGTTATGAAGCAGTTTAATCCGCAGTCGGTTGCTGATATTATGAAAAAAATGGGTGTTTACAGCCCGATCGACCCGGTTCCTTCCATGTTCCTGGGTACTTCGGATGTGACTCTCTACGAAATGGTTGGTGCGTACGGAACCTTTGCAAACAAAGGTGTATTTACACAACCCATTTTTGTGACTCAGATTCAGGATCGTCATGGAAATGTGATTTCAAGCTTCCGGCCTGAAAAGCACGATGCCATTGACGAACAAACGGCCTACCTGATGATTGAGCTGATGCGCGGTGTGGTTGATGCAGGATCAGGAAGTCGCTTAAGGAATCGTCCGGTATATGGCGGTTTCAAGGGCCCTATAGCAGCAAAGACCGGAACTACCCAAAACCATTCCGACGGCTGGTTTATTGGACTTACACCCCAGCTCGTAAACGGTGCTTGGACTGGTGGTGAATTGAGGAGCATCCATTTTGATGATATGCAATCGGGGCAGGGCGCAAGCCTGGCACTGCCAATCTGGGGATATTACATGAAAAAGGTTTATGCCGACCGGAGTTTGCCTTATCGTGAGGATATTGAATTTGAGCGGCCTGTCAATTATTCGGTTAACGTTGATTGCGATGATCCGGAAAGTATTGAGCAAAGTCTGGATACTTCGGAAGATTTCTTTTAATTTTCTACTTTACTGCATAAGTCCAGTCACCCTGAACTTGTTTCAGGGTCTTTTTAATTTTGGGATGCTGAAACAAGTTCAGCATGACCATGTAACCGTAATTTTTGATAATTCACTTTTAGGCAGACTTATTGTGCCTTTTCTTCCTGAACCCGATAGCTTGCTCTTCCGGTTCCTGACATATTTCCGGAAGAAACTCCGTTTATCGTGATGATTACCTTTCCATCGCGGTTCAATGACTTCAAATTCGGATACTTGATTTTAACCGCTTGTTTTCCGTCGAAGTATATTTCTGATTTCCAGAAAACGGTTGGACTACTTTGGATTTGAGGGTCACGGTCAACTTCCTCCCTGGTGGGATTGTAGAATTCAACAGTTGATCGGTAAATAGCAATGGGTAAAAGTATCTGGTTCATCGAATTGTTTGATCTGACGGCTGTTTTGAGATTGGTCTTTGCCGGATTATTAGCTTTTGTATTGACAAAGATGACGCCGCCTTTTGCTTTTTCGCCATACATGGCCCATCCCTGAGATCCTTTCAGAACTGTCAGTGAGGCAATTTCGCTGGGAAGTATTTTTTTTACCTGTTCGAATGCATCATCCGTGAAAAGTGGCAATCCATCCAAAACGAAAAGTGCCGGAACACGGGGTAAAAAAAACGAAGTTTTGACACGCAGATAGACTTTACTCCCAATGATATCCACATTCGTAATTTTGTATAGTGCCGTAGATAAATTCGTAGATTCAGAAAGTGGAATCCCATCCAGACTTTTTACATTTTCGTTCGAGTAGAATTTTTCGTATTTATCGTGGTATTCAATGGGACTTTTCTTCTTTGCACTCACCGTAATTCCTTTCAATGCGATGGTCGTATCGCTTAGGAACGGTTTACTTTCTGAAAATGTTGGGGAGGGATTATTTGCAGCAAACGGCAGAATCGGTCCGGTAGAAAACAATTTGTCGCTTTTATAATAGCCGGGATTGGATGGTACTGTTATTTTCGCTTCGGTTACCTTGTTCTGATCACTTTGTAAAGGCATCATAATTACCGATCTGGTATTTTCAGGAAGCGAATCCAGTGGCAATGATATTTCTCCGTTTTTGTCGGTAACCAGATGCATGATGGAAGATCCTTCCATAGAAAACAAGTCAAGTTTCCGATCTGCTTTTTTATTTTTCGAGGCAAACCGGATTTTCATGTTCATGACATTATAATTGACCAGATCCATCGGATTTGCTTTTTTTATCAGGCTGAAATCCCAATTGTATTTCTTCCATCCATAAACCATGAAAAGCAGGTCACGATCTTCCGAAGAAAGGTTCTCAATTCCCTTGGCCAAAGCTTTTGCAGGCAGGTTCTTTAAAAGGTAAGGATGATAAATCAGGCTGTACTCAATTCCCGGAGTATACAGATTGGCTGTTTGTCCCGATAAAGAATCGATCACAGCGATCGAAAATACTCCTTCGGCAGGATTTCCCATACCATCGCTTACCGAAATAGAAAGTTCAGTGTCCATTCCTTGGCTGTAATTTGTCCGGTCGGTCTGGATATTATATATCAGATGTTTATCGGTATTAATGGCAAATAGCCGTTCTGCTACCGGTCTTTTTTGTTTATCGAATACAGTTATTTGAGCAATCCCGGAAGGCAACTGATCGGTGTCCACTTCAAAGCGCTGCTTCTTATTCAGCCTGAATTCCTGTGAATAAAATTGGTTCAAACTGGATGACACGGAAATAAATGCTGAATCTCCGGTGTAATTGCCCGATTGAACTTCCACCATGAACGAGCGGTTATTTATCGGATACACACTTAGGCAAATACCTGAAGTTGCTGGTGCCGGAAGCGGCCATTTCTTATTCTCAAACCCGTCATTCGTGAGTTTCACGTACATTCCCCGTTCGGGAGTGCAAACAAACATTCCCGGACCATAAGTCCCCGAATGAATGGTATCGATGATTTTGCCATCGGCATTCATCAGCTCACCATTAATCTTTACCGGCTCACCTTTCCGGTTGGTGGCATTAAAGCCGATCCGTTGTTCCAAACCTGCAATCGTTGTTCCTCCTTCAGGTAAAAAACGTAGCTCAATATCCTGAATATCATTCGATGAGCTGGTGTTTTTCTCCGGATTATTTGCTGTCAGATGTTTCTCATCGGATGTGTCATGATCATCTTTTACAGGCTGGTCGATCATTCCCTGTACATCGATATCCAGGTGAAATGCATCTTCCGGATTGAAATTCTGCATCATTGCGGTAAATCCAACGAGTTGATATTTTCCATTCGCGGCATTGGCCGGAATCGCCATCCAACCTGACGACCGCGAGTTTTCAATCCTGAATCTCGAACTATCTATTCGTTCTTTCTGGCCGTTGTAAAGCATCGTATAGAATGCCAAACTACTTGTGCTATAGTCGCCTGTAAACCTGTTCCGGATATAAGCCTGAAAGTAAACCGTATCGCCGGGAGCATATCTGTTCCGGTCGGTATGAACGAAGACCTGATCTTTGCCCGTTGAATACTGCTGAAAGTTTAGATACTGATCAATTTCAGTTGCGAACTTAGGCATTGCGGGCTCTTCCGGAACTTTAGCTTCAGGTAGAAAATCGAAAGGAACCATATCTGAAATCCGTTCACCAGCCATTTTCCCGCCCCAGAAAATTGCGTACGGATTGTCGAAACGTCCATTTTGATAGACTTTTAAAGGTTTTGAAAAAACAATCGTGCTTTTATATTCCTGAGGCTGATATCCGAACGCATCGGCAAAAAGTTCAGCGTGGTTTTCGGTATAACTAACGAGTATAGGCTTGGGATAAAAAAAAGTAGAAAAACTTTTGTCAGCAGATACCCTGATATCTTTAACTTTCAGAGGTTTCCCAATCGAAGTTTCATCGGTTTTGGGATCAATGGAACATTCGTAGATCTTATAGCCCTCGCGTTCAGGCAAATCAGAACCAAGTGTCCTGAAGAAATGTATTTTGGAACCGTAATAGGTCTTCAGCCGGTTTCGCTCCCATTTCACGATTTGTTTTGAAGTTCCCGGCAACGACTGAAAATACTGGCCGCCTGAAAATTTCAATATTTTCGACTTTTGGTTGTAGCTGAAGTCGGTGAGGTCGTAAGTTATCAGATATCCCAGAGCCTTGTTTTCAATCCGAAGTGGTTTAATAGAGAAGCCTTTAACGATATTATCCTCGTCATCGTGGTACAAGCGAAGATCTTCGTCGTTTAAGATTCTGCAACTTTGAGCCAGGATAGATTCTCCGATAAATAATCTGAAAAATTGAGAATAGTTTTTTACCCGGTTTTTATCTTTGGCTGAAACAGTGACCTCATCGATAAAAATTACATTGGCCTTGAGTTTAATATTAATTGTCAGATTTTCACCTTCAGTCCGGATGGTTCTGGTATTGGTCGTAAATCCAATGCACGAGCTAACCAGATCGTATTCACCATTCCGGGGAATTTTCAAGGTATAAATACCATTTTCGTTGGCGAGCGTACCAATGGTTGTATTCGATAAATAAACCGTGGCAAAAGGAAGTGGAGTATTTGACTGATCGGTAACACAACCCGTTATTGTTGTTTGTGCATGCAGTCCTGAAATTGAAAAGAGAAGAAATAGGAGGACATTAATTATCAGGTAACGAAAAATTACCATAGCAATTTTGTTTAGGGAATAGGTAGAGCACAGCGAAGATCAAAAAAAACCCGCGGTGCAGCGGGTTTTTTTGATTATTTTTCAAGCTTTTCAGCGTCTTTCTTAGGTTCTTCATCATCTTTCGATGCGTTCTTGAATTCCTTGATCCCTTTTCCCAATCCTTTCATTAATTCAGGAATTTTGGTTCCGCCAAACATTAGTATGGCCACGGCCAATATTGCAAGCAGCTCTGTAGGGCCTATTACACCAGCGATAATTAATAAGTTCATATTTGTACGTTTAAATGGTTCATGCAAAAGTAACAAAAAATAGATATTCAGTTATTTATTTGAAGAGTTTAAATATATCATTTCCGTTGGCGTAAATTACCAGTGAAAGAAGAAGCACCATTCCGGCGATCTGGGCATATTCAAGAAATTTATCACCGGGTTTGCGTCCGGTAATCATCTCGAAAAGTAGAAATATGACGTGTCCGCCATCGAGCGCAGGTATAGGAAGAAGATTCATTACTCCCAAAATGATGGAAAGAAATGCCGTCATGTTCCAGAATGAATACCAGTTCCAGGCTCCCGGGAAAATATTTCCAATCGAAATAAAGCCACCCAGACTTTCGTAGGCCTTTGTTTTTGGCGAAAATATCAGTTTGAATTGTTTCAGATAGTCATTTATAGTGCCGATTCCACGGCTAAATCCAGCTGGAATTGATGCGAGCAAGCCATATTTAATGGTCTTGAATTCAAATACTTTTTCCAGATCCTGATCGAGCTGGATACCAAGCATTCCGGTTTGTGGAATGATCATCGAAATGTTCATTTCTTTTTGATCGCGCAAAACATTGAGGGTGACTTTTTTCCCGACGCTGTCTCTCAAGGTCGATTTAAACTGGTCGTTGAACTCGTATTTCTGGTTGTTCATTCCAAGAATGCGGTCTCCGACTTTCAATCCTGCTTCTTTGGCAGGAGAGGATTTTGCCAGTTTGGCAATTTTATAATCGAATGGAATGCGGAAGGATAAAACTCCTCTGCTCTTGATTAAAAGAGCCAGATCATCATCCGAAATCTCAACGTCAATTTTCTTTCCGGCGCGTTCAACCTGAATTGCAGCAGCTTTATCCAGAATAACAGTTGGAATAATTTTATGGAAATCCTCCACTTTTTCGTTGGCAACCGTAAGGATTTTATCACCGTTCTGAAGGCCGATTTTCATGCCAACTGAGTCAACTTCGATACCGTATTTTACGTTGGCAGTAGGCAGATACTGTTCGCCCCAGGCATACAAAATACCAATATAAATAATGAAAGCCAGAATGAAATTCATAACCACCCCGCCAACCATGATGAGCAAACGTTGCCATGTTTTTTTTGCGCGGAATTCATGGGGTTGCGGAGGAAGCTTCATGGCTTCTTTGTCCATGGATTCATCCATCATTCCTGAAATTTTCACATAACCGCCAAGTGGAAGCCATCCGATTCCGTATTCGGTATCCCCTTTTTTTACTTTAAAAAGTGAAAACCAGGGATCAAAGAACAAGTAAAATTTTTCTACGCGGGTTTTAAAAAGACGAGCCAGTATAAAATGACCGAATTCGTGTATAATAACCAGGAGCGATAAACTCAGAATAAGCTGGGCAGCTTTTATCAATATTATTTCCATCGACTATTTTTCCGTTTTAATTTTTTGTACAGCCAGTTTTTTTATCTGTGCTGCTGTTAATATTCTGACTTCCTTATCGGATCGGATGTAATCTTCCAGATCCGGATTTTTAATAAAACTTGCTTTTTCCATGATCTTCTCAATGACTTCCGGCATCTGAAGGAAACTAATTCTATCCGTCAAAAATGCCTGAACGGCCACTTCATTGGCGGCATTCAGGATGCAGGGCATATTTCCACCTTGATTTAAAGCTTCAAAAGCGAGTGCAAGATTACGAAAATTTTTTGTATTTGGCTGTTCGAATGTCAGCTTGGGGTAATCGAAAAAGCTGAAGCGTTTAAACGTAGATTTTAGCCGGTCAGGGAAATTCAATGCATATTGAATCGGTAACTTCATATCGGGCAGTCCCATCTGAGCTTTCATCGATCCGTCGCGGAATTGAACGATTGAATGAACGATACTTTGAGGATGTACAATCACATCAATTTGTTCAGGTTTTAATCCGAAAAGCCATTTGGCTTCAATCACTTCAAAACCTTTATTCATCATCGATGCCGAATCGATGGTGATTTTA
Organism: uncultured Prolixibacteraceae bacterium; assembly: GCA_903834475.1. Lineage (GTDB taxonomy): Bacteria > Bacteroidota > Bacteroidia > Bacteroidales > Prolixibacteraceae > Aquipluma. The sequence continues at coordinate 8,898 of CAILJH010000040.1, forward strand.
GCACCCATGTCCCAGTTCGGGTGTTTCAAGGCATCAGCTTTCGTAACAAGGGCGAGCTGTTCCATTGAAAAGCCTCTGAACGGACCTCCTGAAGCGGTGAGGTAAATTTTTTCGATTTCGTTATTGAACTCACCAACAAGACATTGAAAAATGGCCGAATGTTCGGAATCAACCGGATAAATACTGACCCTGTTTTCGAGGGCCAGACGGTTGATGATTTCGCCGGCAACAACCATCGTTTCCTTGTTTGCCAGGGCAATATTTTTTCCGGCTTTAATCGCATTGATGGTTGGAATTAATCCTGAATAACCTACCATTGCAGTCAAAACCACGTCGATGGTATCCATTTCTACTACCTGGTTCAGCGCTTCGCGTCCGGCATAAATCTTTACAGGTTCATCTTTCAGAGCTTCTTTCAACTGATCGTAATGGCACACATTCGAAATAACCACCACATTCGGATGAAAATATTTGGCTTGCTCAATCAACAACTCAATATTGTTATTGGCTGTCAAAACTTCAACTTCAAAATGTTCAGGATTTTGGGAAATCACTTCGAGGGTTTGGGTTCCGATCGATCCGGTTGATCCAAGTATGGCGATTCGTTTTCTCATAAATAAGCCTAAAAATCGATGTAAGTTTCCGGATCGAGCGCGGTCCCGTTATGCCAGAGTTCAAAATGCAGGTGCGGCCCGGTGGTCAATTCACCACTGTTTCCCATGATGGCAATTGCATCGCCTGCCATGACTTTGTCGCCTACTTCTTTTAAGAGTTCAGCATTGTGCTTGTATAAAGAGATAATATTGCTTTCGTGCTGAATAAAAATGGAATAACCGGTGTCCATTGTCCAGCCTGAAAAAATGACTGTTCCATCAAGAACGCACGAAATACGAGAATTTTCTTTCCCCACAACATCAACGGCCAGATGATTGGTTTTAGAACTGAAGTGGTTCGTAATCAGACCTCGCAAAGGAGTGAAAAAGTGCATGTTGGCGATACTTGGTAGCCGTTTGGGATTTTTCTGAATCAAGAGGTTTGATTTTTCTTCCTGCAGTTTATCTTTAAAAATCGAATCCGCATTGAATTTATCGAACTTCGCTTCAGCCACTTTTAATGAAAGATTATCATTTTCGGATTCTTCAGCTGGGGTTTCGCCTTTAAATAAATTCCCAATCTTATTAAAATATTCATCCCGTGTTTTGATTTCGTTTTCAAGCGAATCAACCAGTACATAATTCCGGATAATTTGTTGCCTGACTTTCGTGCTTGGATAGCCCGGAATGTTCTCACGTAAAGGAGTATATGCAATAATACTTGTTGTGATTAGTATCAGCAGAATAGCACCCAGACTGCCCAGAGTGAGGACTTTGATGGGTGTGAGTTTGATGCTCCAGACCGTTTGAATCGTTGAATCATTGTAAATGATCAGCCGATAGTGGTCTTTCAGCATCTGAAATATTTTTTTTCGTAACTCCTTTCTATCCATTGTCCGGTTTTTCGAACAACAAAATTAGCAGAATTTGGAGAAAACCACCCCGATGCTGCGTTTATTAATACTTTTTAACGAAGCGTTTCTGCGGTCCGACCGAAAATAGATGAATTCAAATTAGGAAAGTCTCAATGTTTCGTATATATTTGCAGCCGCTAAGCAGAAAAGATATGGCTGAGCGAAGTTCTATAAAAAGTAAGATACCAATCTAAAGATACATTGCGGGATGGAGCAGTTGGTAGCTCGTTGGGCTCATAACCCAAAGGCCGTCGGTTCGAGTCCGGCTCCCGCTACAAAGAGAGAGTCAAGAAATTGGTTCTCTTTTCTTTTTTACAAATTGGCAGGAACTTTCTAAAATCCAAATGCCTTGCTGCTCTGGGCCGCCAAAACATTTTGGTGCGATGTATCGAAAGTCGAAAAGGCCTTCACCATATCGATAATGATGTCTGATTCCTGCAGTAAAATCATGGAAAATCCTGAATATTTTGGATTATTCCTTCATTTGTCCACATTTTGTCCACGCTCTTGCTAAACCGAATCTGATTTTGTGTAATATATTTGTGCTTTCAGTTTGAAGGCATTAAAATAACACTTATGATAGATAAACGGGGGGGGGGTAAATAATGCATCCGTTATACGCCAGAAGGCAGAGGAGGCTTTAGAGGAGAGACAATCACAACTTAATTCAGTACGTTCCGAATCGGATACACTTCTGCTTCTGCATGAACTTCAGGTGCACCAGATTGAACTGGAAATGCAAATTGACCAGCTATTACTTGCAAAAGAACAAGCAGCTGCTGTTAATGCCTCTGAACAAAAACGTGCGGAGCAAAAATTAATTTTGGCCAACAAGGAGCTTGTTTTTCAATATAGTGAAAAAGCCAAACGTGCGGAAGAACTGGTTATTGCCAACAAAGAACTGCTCTACCAGAATAAAGAAAAAGCCAAACGCATAGCGGAGCTAATTATCGCCAAAAAAGAACTACTCGTTGAAAACAAGGAGAAAATAAAGCGGGGAATAGATCAGATTAATAAAAATAAGATGATTGCCTTTCAACGGGATCGTCTTAAGAAAATCACAAGTCTGTTGCCCGGAGCCGTGTTCCAATATCAATTGTTCTCCGATGGCAGTTCCTGCTTTCCCTTTTTCAGCGAAGCCATCATTCAAATGTACAGGGTTACTCCCGAAGAAATTTGCAAAGACGCTTTTAGTTTTTTTGCAAATGTACATCCCCTTGATCTTGAGGGTTTTTTTGCTTCCATTCAGAAATCGGCAAAAAAACTGGCCATATGGCATTACGAGTACAGGGTAAAGTTTGACGATGGTACCATCCGTTTCCATTATGGTGAAGGAATACCAAAGAAGGAGGAGGATGGTTCGGTACTTTGGCATGGCATCATTACAGATATTACTGAGCGCAGGCAAATGGAGGAGGCGCTGCTTGAGAGCGACCGTCAGCGTACGGATATTCTAAACGACATCCAGGATGTAGTTTGGTCTTTATCATGGCCGGACATGACTGCAAATTACATCAGTCAATCGGCTGAACAGGTTACTGGATGGCCTTTCCAAGATTTTTTTGCGGATCCCTCTTTATGGGCAAAAATGGTGCATCCCGACGATCAGCAAATTTCTGAACAGGCTTTTGATCAGTTGCTTAAAAAGGGTTCTGCGGTTAGAGAATGTCGTATCGTCAGGCCCGACGGAACAATTGTATGGATAAATGACAGGAGTAAAGTAGTCTACGACAAGGATAATAATATCATAAGATTAGATGGCGTTTTACGCGATATTACAGCATCCAAACAAGCAGCCCTATTCAAGGAAATCCACCATGAAATCCTTGAAATATTGAACGAACCCGGAGCTTTGTATGATGCCATACCACGTTTAATCGACACACTAAAAATAAAAGGGGGATTCGATGCGGTGGGAATCCGTCTGCAGGACGGGGATGATTTTCCCTATTTCGCCCAGAATGGGTTTTTA
>CAILJH010000041.1 GCA_903834475.1 uncultured Prolixibacteraceae bacterium
GGAAAAAGCGAAGCTGCTTCCTGCATCGCATATTCATCCGGTTAGCGATGACTTAGCCTGGTTTCTGGATGAATCTGCCGCTCAATTCATTCGGTAAATTCAGTACTATTGGTTTCCCTTTTTAATACAGAAAGAAAGATGGATCAATTGCAGCCCGATCTTTTCCTTTTGTTTTCCACTCAAGCTTTAATCCATCGTCTCCACCAGCCTGCATAAACTGAACCTCAACCGGATGCAAACCCTTTGCTAAAGCGATGTCCATTGTTTTTTCATCCATCACATGAAGGCCGTCGTTATCCAGCGTTTTCCCGGAAATGATCATTTTCGATCCATCATTTGAACTGAGTAAAAATTGATAAACTCCGGTTTCAGGAACATTCAAAAAACCTTTAAATTCCATTCCATAATCGGTATCCCGCTTTTTCATCGAAAGATCAATGGTTTTTGCAATTCCCTTAACGACAGGCTTTAATGTGGCGAAATCTGGCAATCTATCCCACTTCCCTTCGAAATAATTGTATTGCAATCCAGTTTTGCTTTTCTGAAATGCTGCAGCCTGAGCTGGTTCTGCTTTGGTTAGACTTTTTTCGGTCAGTCCGCTGATTGCTTTTCCGTCTTTAAAGCATATTGCTTTTACAACAAATGAAGCCGGTGCAGGCACGGAATTTATGCCTTCAGCTTTTGCTGATTCGTTGGTCGGAATTGAACCGTCGGTGGTATACCGAATGACAGCATTTGGAATTTCTCTGGTAATCCGGAATTCAGCCTGATCGATGAAAATAGAGTAATCCGCATAAATTTCAGGACTGTTATTTACCACAACGTCTTTTGTTTCAAGTACAATTACAGTGGCAAACCGGTCTTTCGCAACTCCTGAAAGATGAATTTTCATATAGCTTCCGGTATTTTCAACCAGAAGTTTCTTCTCCGGACTTTTGAGAGAATAAGCTGCATTCACTACACTGGCCAGGCCCGGAACTTTCAGGATTCCATCTTCAGGAAAATCGAAAACATGAAGATAAATCAGGGTTTTGTCGCCAACTTTTTTAAGTGTGCAACGCCCCCAATCCAACTGTTTGAATGGACTTGCCTGTGTTCCATAAATTGCATCCCCGTTTACTTTCATCCAGGTTCCGATTTCTTTCATGCGATCAACCGAAGCATCAGGAATAAGTCCCATTTGTGTAGGGCCAACATTCAATAAATAGTTTCCACCCTTGGAGGCAATGTCAATCAGGTTTCGGACCAGCACTTCCGAACTTTTCCAGTTTTGATCGTTCTTTTTGAAACCCCAGGTGTCGTTCATGGTCATGCATGATTCCCAGTTTTTACCCGGAATGCCGGTTGCAGGAATGAACTGCTCCGGAGTTTCAAGGTCTCCGGAAATGCCTCCTCCCAAACGATTGTTGTAGATCAGATCAGGATGTTTAGCCAGCTCAGGCATAAATTTGGCTGCACGTTCAGGCGTCATTTGTATTGGAGTATCCCACCACAATATTTTGATATCGCCATAGTTATTCAGGATTTCGGAAACCTGCGGAACCGCTTTTTCATCGAGGTATTTGTCCATATCTCCATCCTGGGCCGGATCCCAGTGACCACCAAATGCAGCTCCACCCGGAGCATTCCAATCCTGGGCCTGAGAATAGTACAATCCCAATGGCATTCCCTGTTTTTTACAGGCATAAGACAGTTCTTTGATGATGTCACGTTTGAAAGGCGTAGCATCCATGATATTGTATTTGCTGACTTTACTTTCGAACATCGCAAAACCATCGTGATGCTTCGAGGTAATTACTATATATCTGAAGCCGGCCTCTTTGGCCATTTTCACCCACTCGTCGGCATTGAATCCGGTTGGATTAAATTGGGTGGCATATTGAGCGTATTCATTGACGGGAATTTTTCCGTTATTCATAATCCACTCGCCAATTCCTCCTATTTCTTTTCCATTGTAAACCCCGGCAGGAACCGAATAAAGTCCCCAGTGAATAAACATGCCTAATTTGGCATCTTTCCACCAGTCCATTTTATCGACCGGTTTCTTTTCTTCTCTGCAACCAAATAGCTGAAAAAGAATAGTTAAAAGAAGCAATCGGTTAATTAAATTTTTCATAGTCGTTATCTTTTTAGTTAATATCCAAATTCTGAAAACTTTCCCAGTCGAAAGTAGCGGATGTAAAAAAGTATTTTCAAGTTTCATAGGATCCATATTTTTTGCATAACTTTATAAACGTCAGCACCCGTTCGGGCGAAACATCATTTTGAATGATATGCGCCGGGGCTATCATGTAGCCGCCACCTTTCCCGAGGATTTTGATTTTTTCGGCGATGTCGCGTTCCAATTCTTCATCGGTTCCGTTTGGTAAAAGGTCCTGCTGATCGATTGCTCCCCAGAAAGCAAACTGATCGCCAAAGTTATCTTTCATCTCCTGAGGCAGGTGACCCGGAACACCCGGTTGAACCGGATTGAAAACTTCGAAGCCAATCTCGCGGATATCATCGAGCAGACTGGCGACAGCTCCATCGCAATGCAAAATAGGAATTAGATCCGGTTTAGCCAACTTAAAGCGATCGATCATCTTTTTGTAAATAGGTTTCAGCTGTTCCCGGAAGGTTTCCGGAGGAATAATCAAGCTGGTTTGTGTTCCGAAATCGTCTCCAACCCAGATGGCATCCACTCCTTTTTCAATGAGTCGAAGCCCGATTTGGGTTTGAAATTCGGCACAAGCTTCGAAAAGTGGAACTACATATTCGGTCTCCATCATCATATCGACCAGCAGTTTTTCCATGCCAACCAACTGATGTGCCAGTGAAAATACTGTGACTTCAATGTCACCGAAAATGAGGTAATCGCCTTTGGACTTTTTCACCAAAGCTTCAGCGTCCCGGAAACGACCCGGAGCATCCGGATCGGGAAAATGAAAAGCTTCAATATCTGCCTTTGTTTCGACATGTGCCAATGGATAATCAACCACTTCGACATAAATATCACCTTGACGCATCCGCATTCCAAATTCATTCAGCCAGGTTCCATCAGCATCTTTTTCGATCCGGAAATCATCGGAAACAGAAGCTCCGGTAACGACAACATCACTTCCCATTGCAATACGTAATTCGTTAGCACTGATACGGTAAGTCACATCTTCATACAGGTTTTCGGTGTAATTCACAGGGATTCCCAACTCTTTTCCAAAATGATCGGCCAACTTCCGGCACAAATCAAACTGAATGGGAACCCGGTCAGGCAATCCGGGCAAGCGTTTGAAAGCTTTCAAAACACGTTCGCGAGAATTCATAGGTATTTGTCTAAAATAAAGGAATATCAATCATCCGGCAAGGCACAAGTTTTTCAGGATCCTCTAATCAACTTTCTAAAACCATAACCTGCATATGCTCCGGCAAAACCAGGGAGCAATGCCAAGAGGCTTCCGAAATTTTGAGTGGAAACTATTCCAAACAGCGGTATCCAGATACCAACAGCCAATGCAATAAGCCATGGTTTTTGAGCAGCAAGGAATCCACAAAGTAATGAAGCAACTAAAACCATAAAAACTGAAACTCCTGTATCGTCCCAATTCGGACGCAAGTCAATCCATGCAATCGCAATACCGATAACAACAGCCAGTAAAACGGAGAAAATAAAGGTCTTTTTCATGGTTAATACATCTTAGAGAAATTCGATTTTCTATTTCTTATTTCTTCCCAACCATTCCAAGGCATCCAAAATCAATTTATTCTGAATTTTATTCTGAAAAGAAAACGACAATTCCTTATTTGTATTGTGCTCGAAGTCAAGGTCGTTGTGACCCATATTCATGTAGATCATGCGGAATTTGGTATTGGTCCAGATTACAGGATAATATCCGCTGTGCCAGATTTCATAAAGCTTGGGGCCGGTTCCCAGCGGAAAACTGGTAGAATCAATGGAAGCCAGAATCTTAATGTCAGGATTCTTACGCAGGTCATTTTTCCAGCGGTACCATTCGTTGGGCGATGCCTTGAATTTTTCGGGAAGATGTTTCATCGCAGGATGTTTTCGGTCTTCAACCTTCAGAATCGCCGAAGTTGGCCGCCAGGTATTGCTTCCGTATTCGCCCGATCCGAGAAAAGTTTCGTGATACCAGTCCCAATTCTGCGGAAATTCTGATGGAGTTAAGGCAAAGGCTGAAAAATGAAATCCCATAAATGCTCCGCCTTTCTCCATATATTCCTGAAATGCCTTTCGCTGTTCAGGTGCATCGGGCCGGGTATCCAGAAAAATAACCACCTGATAATTCGAAAGTGTATCGGAATTCAGCCTGGTCCAATCGGTGGTCGAGACGTAGTTGAACTGATGCCGGACACTCATTTTTGAAAACCATACATTGGCTTCGTAAACAAAACTCAAATGAGCATCTTCGCTTTTAGCCGAGTAAAAAGCTATGACTTTAAATTTCTGCTGTATTCTTTGCGCTGCAGGGAGTAGGCTGGGAATAGTGATCAGGAAAATAAAAACAAACAGTTTTAGAAATCGGAACATACCGGATCATTTATACTATTAAAGCGCAGATTGGAGAACAAATTTGTCGCCAGCAATTTTTTCCTGTTCAATTTCAAACACTTCAATGACCACCGAATCTTCCATTGCTATGGTATGGTGACAGATATTTTTCCCAATGCACCAGCTATCTCCCTGAACAAGCTCCTTCAATACGCCGTCAATATACATGCGGATTTTACCCTGAAGTATATAGCCTGAATGTTCGCTCAGATGCATATGTTCGGGCAATTTTGCACCTTTCCGGAGTTCCAGCTCAGTCATTTGCATTGATTCTTCCTGACGTGTGACTCTAATTTTTATTCCTTCTTCAGTCTGGTTATTGGCGATTTCATGGTGCGAATAATACATAATATTATTTTTCTTTGTTTTAGGTGCTGAAAATTATGTATTTTTCAGCTATTTCTGAACTTTAGAGAACATATATTTCAGATAATTTTCCTTAGAACTCTATATTTAGCTAATCTTCCGGAAATTCAGTCGGATGACACTAATATTTAAATCGTGTCCGCCTCTTCAAACAGATAATTCAGAGATGAAATTCCTTTCAAAAAAGATGCATTAATACCTGAAAGAACTCCCGCAATAGGTCATTAAAAAAATATACTTCCTATTGAACTTTTTTTATTGAGTCTGTGTTCAGCATAAGAACATTAAAAACTGAAAGCTATGAAAACAAAAATTCACCTTCTTTTTTTAAGCCTTTATCTTGCGCTGAACCTTGCAGCTCAGGTGTCTCCACTGGATGGAAAGTATTCCACCTTAGTTATTGAAGAATGGACCAAAGGTCAATGGATCAATTCGACCAAAATGACCAATACCTTTGATAGCAATGGTAACAAAATCAAGGATGAAAATGATTCGTGGAATGATACCACTAAAGTTTGGAAAGGGTATATGGTTAATAATCATACCTTAAATGCCAATTCAACCATTAATTTCACCATTTCTCAAATGTGGAATGATCAAACAAAATCATGGGACGATCTTCAGAAAACGTTTTATACTTACGATGCTTCGAAAAATATTTTAACACAAAAAACGCAGATGTTTTTTGGTGCCAACTGGCTTGATTATGCAGCAACTATAAATACGTATAATGGAAGTGGAAAGCTTTCCCAAAGTGTTGAACAGACTTTTGACTTTATGGCTTTCCAATTGGCAAATAGTTCGCAGCAAACCTATTCGTACAATGCTGATGGAGTCCAAAATCAAAATGTTACCCAAAAATGGAATACAACGACCAGTACCTGGGAAAATAATGCGCGATCAACGAATACCTACAGCGTTTCAAAGAAGATTACTGTATTTGTCGACGAGATTTATAGTTCAGGAGCATGGGTTAACGATTCGAAAACATTGATTTCGTATAATGCGGATGGTTCTATGAAGGAAGTATTGTATCAGAACTGGGATGCTTCAGGTGGAAATTGGGTGGACAAGGATAAAGAGACTTTTACCAATAATCCGGATGGTACAACCGGTCTGGTAATTACTACTACATGGAATCCTGCGACGAGCATATGGGAAAATCAAACCAGGATTACCTTTACCTATGGTTTAACTTCGACTGGTCAACAGTTGGCAGGTATCGATCAGGTAAAGGTTTTCCCGAATCCGTTTACAAACGTCATTTCTATTGAATACATTCCATTAAATGTATCGAATATCCAACTTTTTAATGTCGATGGGCAGTTGGTTCGCATTTTCGAAAAAGGGGAACTATTATCAAAAATAAATCTTGGTTCTTTAAAAGATGGAGTTTATTTGCTCAAGGCTGTTTCGCCTGATTCTCAACAAGTAATAAAATTGCTGAAGTCGAAGTAATTGAGGTTTAAACTGGGAGCAAAGCAAACAAAAACCCCCGAAAGCACTTTACTTCTTTGTGCTCCCGGGGGTTTTTAGATTATGATTTTAGGATAAACCGGATTTAGAATTTAAATCCAACTTTGGCAAAATACAATGCACCGCTGAATCCCATTTGCACGCAGTCCCATACACCACCTGATTCAGTCGATGCAGGATCATGCTTGTCGGGATAAACATTTAAAATATTGTCACCTCCAACGGTGAAAGTAAAATTCTTCAGTTTATAGCCTGCGGACAAATCGGTCGTGATTTTTGGTGAGTAAACGTCCAGTTCATTCGGATCAGCTACGTTATCTCCATTGTCGTTCCAGTTAATCAGCTCAACTTGTCCAAACCGGGTCAATTTTAGGTTAGAGAAGAAGTTTCCGCGTGTATAGTCGACACCCAGATTGAATTTGGTTTTCGGCGCCGAAGCAAGCAGAAAATATTTATCGCGGATACCGAAATAGGTACTTTCTTTTCCCTTTAACTTATCGTTGGTATAGACGTTATCAATCGCCATGTGATTAAAGTTACCTGCTAATGAAAAATGAAGGTTATTATCACCGCCAAGCCGGAGTGCATAGCCCAGGATCACGTCGATTCCCTGCGAAGTCGTATTCACTGCATTAGTAAAAAACTGCGCCGCGCCAATGTTTAACTTCTTCAGGTCTGTACCGATCACATCATCATCGCTGCTGAAAGAACCGGTGAGCACAATACGGTCCTTGATCTGAACATGATAGGCATCAACAGTCAGGGTAAAAGCATTCACTTTGGCTGTAAAACCAAGACCGGCATTGAGCGAAACCTCCTGTTTCAAAGGCGGAATTCCTAATGTTCGGGTAAGCGGGCTATTGTTTTTTGCGATGATTTTATCGATGGCTTTTCCGGCCACAATATCGGTAAAGGTAGTGTTGAAATACATTTGTGCCAGCGATGGTGCCCTGAAGCCTGAACTAAGCGATCCGCGCACTGCTAATGCATCTGAAATTTTATACCTGGCAGCCAATTTTCCATTCAGAGTCCGGCCAAAATCGCTGTAATTTTCGAGACGTGCAGCTCCACTTGCTGTGAGTTTTTTTGTAACATCCAGATCGAGATCAACATATGCACCCACATTGCTGCGCGATTCTTTCAGCTCATTGGCTGGCTGAAATCCGGGAAAGCCCTGTGAAGCACCTGGTCTGAAAATCGTATCGGTTCCTGAAACGGAAAAAACCTGTTGTCCATAGGTTTTGTATGACGCTTCTTCACCGGCTTTAATTTGGTAAGTTTCTATCCGGTGCTCCACACCGAAGGCCAGGTTCAGCCCCTGGGCAACTTTAGGATAAAGTCGCGAAACATCCAGATTAGTCGTATTCTGAGCCAGTGAAAAACCTCCGGCAGCAAAACGGGTTGGAGAGTTTTCGAGCATCGAAGAGTTCAGCGATTTATCAACGGTATAAAGCATGCTGTTCGATCCATACGTATTACTGAAATCGACTGTAAATCCACCAATCTGGGTTTTAATTCCGGCGGTAACCGATTTGTCACTGATATTGGATTGTATCTGGGGATCAAATCCATTCGGGTAAATTGAGCTGACGTTTCGTTCCTCATCGGCGGCACGGCTAAAAGCATAGGCATCGGTAAAACGGTTATTGAATCCACCGGAAACATAGATTTCAGTGTTGTCTCCCAATCTGAAGGATGAATTCAAAAATGTTGCGAAATTTTCAGAAGCAGCATCACCGAATTTATTCCGGTACACACTGTAAATGGCAGGGTCGGCACGCCGGAAGGTTTGGTCGATTTTTGAGTAATCCATTGTCATATTGATGAATCCTTTTTCTCCGATTTTTGTTCCGTAGTTTCCATTGAACTGGGTAGAAGTGCCGTCAGTCTTGTTAGCTTCCGGAAGAATATTGTATTTGCCCGGAGGTGTTGCATTTCGGACTCCTTCAGAGAAACTTCCGGTGAACTCATCAGTATTCGATTTCAACACCACATTAATCACACCGGCAATGGCATCGGAACCGTATTGAGCGGCTGCACCATCGCGCAAAATCTCAATGTGATCGATCGCCGAAATTGGAATAGCATTCAGGTCAGTACCAGTATTTCCACGTCCGCGCGAACCGAATAAATTGATCAGCGAAGATTGGTGCCTGCGTTTTCCGTTAATCAGAACGAGCGTCTGATCGGGTCCAAGACCACGCAATGTGGCCGGATCAATATGATCGGCGCCATCGGCTCCGGATTGCTTATTCGAGTTAAACGAAGGTGCGACATACTGCAGCATTTGGTTTACATCAGGTTGTCCAAGAGTTGTCAATAATTTCGAAACCTCTATAACATCCACAGGAACAACACTTTCAGTTGCAGTACGGTTTAACCTGCGCGAACCCACGATTTCAACCTTATCCAAAATGTTGTCGTTAACCAGGACTACATTCAGTTCTTTTTGTTTTCCAACCTTAAATTCCTGAACGGCTAAGCCAACAAAGCTGAAAACAACCACGGAGTTTTCATTTTTACAGCTAATTGAATAATTGCCTTGTGCATCACTTATAACACCTCTGGTGGTGCCTTTTTCATAAATGTTTACTCCGGGAAGTGCTTGTGTTTGATCATCAGTTACTTTTCCCTTGAGTACTGCCTGTGCAAACAGGTTAGTTACACTTAGTGCCAATAAAAGAATTACTAATACTCGTTTCATAGCTAAGATAATTAATGTTTGGTTTTCCTATTCAATACTAAATACCAGATTATACTTTCATATTTGAATATAAAAAGCTAAAAAACTAATTATCTATCAGGATTCCTAATCAAATGCAAACAAAATGACATTTACGAAGGTTTTGATCTTTTAAGAAAACATAAAGACCGCCGAAAGTACGATTGTATGTGCTTTTAGCGGTCTTTATATTATTGCTTCGAGTATCATTTTTTGCTAAAAAATAATGCAGAAGAGAAATCTGCTGCCTGAGTCGTTGCCTGAGTTTGTCGAATGCAGAAGGTGGCATTTTGATCAGTGTTCCCTTCGACAAGCTCAGGGAGCGATGCTTCGAAATTCGGACTACAGTCTTCCGACTTTTTTCACTTCACCTCAACCAGACTAAATGGCTCCATTAAGCCGTAATCCATAAGGAAATATTCTGAGGCTGCCGGTATTTTGGCCGGTGCATCGTTCCACGAATGTGGTCCGAAAATCCAGTCCTTGTTTTCCTTGTAAAAGAATCCGAAGGTATTTTTGAGACTGCCGATCACTTTTACCGTGATTTCGTTCGCACCATCTTTGATCATCGAAGTCACATCCAGTTCATTTGGCAACCATGCAATCAACCCTGCCGACTGGCCGTTGACCCACACTTCCGCAAGCGAGCCGTTCCACTTATTCAGTTTCACTTTAAAATTCACTCCGGAAGTTTCTGACACGCTGAATGTTTCGGAATAAGACACTTTCTGCGAATAGAATGGCAATCCGGCTTCGCGCCATGAGCCCAAAGCGCTGATGTTTCCATCGGTAATTTCAAAACCTTGTTTCGCAGGTTTCACAAGGAAATCGCCCAGCAAATAGATCGGCATCACTTCGGCCAGAATATGCATCCGCGGAGCTTTCAGTGTCAGGGTATTCTTCCCGGTTTTCAGGAATTTACCCACTTCAAACTCCGGAAAGTCTTTGTCGATCCAATAAGCACCGACCGTTTTTTCAATTGCGTTACCGTTGATACTCACCTGCCACAATTCGGGGCGCTCAACTACCGCGCGAATCGATTTCATCGCCTCAGCATTCAGGTTCGGATTAATCTCGAAATGATAGCTTGCTTCGAATCCTGAATTTCCTTTAAATAAAGAATCAAGTGCAAGCCAATTTTTCTTGTACTGAATTTTATGTTGCCAAGGATTGCCCATTGCAATGCCATTTTCATTGAACAAACCAATTAGCGCATTCATAAAATAAACGTCCTTCTTGTCAGACTTCGCTGTTTTCATGTCCAGGTAATTCACCATCATGATGTTGTCCGATTCCCTTTTTACTGCCACCGGTGTGGTACTTTCAATTGCGGTTTCGGTTCCAGTAACTGTTGCATATTCAGGTTCTGTGGGTTTTTCATTGTTTACGGTAAACATTGCACTTCCAACCGGATCAAGATCGATCTGGAAAGACACCTTCCCATTTTCAGCTTTGGAAGGATAATTATTGACTTTTCCGGAAACGAGGTCAAGTTTGGTTACATATTTTCCCTTCAGGATAAATTCTGTGCTTGATTTTTTTGATGGATCCGAATTGACCACAAAAAGCACCTGTCCATCATCAAGTATTCTGCGCTGATGGTAAGTCATCCCATTTTCAGTACGATCATTCATCACAAAATCGTCCCGCAAAAGCAGTTTCATAGAAGCCGGATCGGTTAATTTCTTGGCAAATGTCCATTGCTCCGGATATTTGGTGGCCAGTTCATTCACTTTCGGCGATTCAGATCCGTCGAGCAAGGATATATTCGGATTAAATGACAATACTTTCCCTCCGTTTTCAAGGTATTTCTTCAGCAGATCGAAAGTCGGCTGGTCGATGTTTTCCATTTCAGCCGGAATCACAACCAGCGAATAGTCGCGTTTTCCAACCCGAAGGATTTTGCCGTCCACACTGCCCAGCGTTCTCAGCACATTCTCCGAACCAAGATCGTATTCCAAATGCAACTGTTCCATGCTGTAAACGAAATTTTTAAACCCGCTTTTGATCTTTTCAATCGTCATGTTTTTATCTTTCCGCGAAAAATACATCCATGCAGTGGTATTGGGTTGCAGCATCAATGTCTGATTCATTTGCTGACCCGACGACATTGCCATGCAAATCCGTCCAATGTAATCGCCCATCAGTTTGTAATGTTCCCACCAGGGTTCGTGGTACGAAAACGATGGCGGATAATCAAACTTGCGCACACCCTTCAGGCTATAATACGAAAGGTGCTGATTGACAAAATTGACGCCAAGCACCGTTTCCCAATCTACCAATCGTTTCTGGGTTTCGAAATTCATTTCCCAACCACCGCCACCATAAGTTTCGCTCAGTGTGCGCATTCTTCCGGCCATGTTTGCAGCGCTCCGCAATTCACGAATCGCACGGTCGTTGCCAAATTGCCCTCCCAATCCGGCAGTATCCAGGCGGTTTCCGAGCATATCCACGCCCGGTTGCTGATGCCAGATGTAAAATGCCGATTCGTCGATTCCATCTCCTGGCACCGGCCAGCCATGTTCCCAGTAATGTCCGGTCCATTTCAGGTTATTTTCATCACAGTATTTGCTCCACGGTTTGGCCCAACGATCCACAAAAAGTTCCAGTAAAAGCTCATAATAGTCGTGGCGGACTTTCTTCCAATTACCGCTTTCTTCAGCCAGCGAAGGAAGGTTTACTTTTAAATCGTAACCCCAGCGGGTTTGAAAAGCAGGGAACAAATCAGGCGTCCAGCGCAACATGCTTCCTTTTGATAGGGCCGCTTCCAGATTGGGTTCATCGGTAAAACTACCCATCAGGGTTTTCCCAAAATCAGCTTTGTTTCGCTCATAACCTTTGGTCATGGTAATGTCAAGAAACTTTTCGGTTACACCTTTGTATATCAGATCGACATAAGGAAAGCCACCGTACCAGGGTGATTTTTCCGGATAAGTTTTCCTGTAAATGTAAAAAGTTCCTTTTTGTCCTTTTTCCTGATTAACTGTAGAAGTAATATCGGCAAATCCAGCGTCAGTCTTTTTCAGCACCACGGCAAGCGTATCCGAAACCACCACTTTTAATTCCTGTTGAATTTCCATGCTCAGTCCGGTTCCGTGCTGGTACGAATCGGGCATTTCAGCCGGAACATGTCCGCCGGCAAAGCCTGAAGGATAGGAGTTTTCGTCGTAAATCCAGACTTTCATCCCCAGTTCTTTCCCTTTTTGAACGGTATAATCGAACAGGTGAAACCAGTCTTCTGAAAGATATTCGGTCAGCAAACCCGGACGAGGATGGACAAACACTCCGCCAATTCCGGCTTTTTTGAATTCTTTCATCTGGAAATCAATTCCTTCTTCCGAAATCTTATCGTTCCAGTCCCAAAGTGGCGCGCTGCGGTATTCCGAAGGCGGATCGGCCAACAGGCTTTTCAATTCAGCGGTGGTCTGAATTCCTTCTGGAACAGGCTTTTTGTCGCATGCAAAAGAAATAACGAGCAACAGAATGACGCTGAAAATCTTAAGGAAATTTGTTTTTTTCATGGTTGTTGGTATTTAGGTTAAAAGCCCCCTAAATCCCCCAAGGGGGACTTTTGGTGATTGCATATTTGATTCATTCTATATTCATAGACCATATCTTGAGAACTTCGATTGACTTAGCCTCTCCCTTTTGGGGAGAGGTTGGAGAGGGGCTGTCAGCAGATTTTCACCACCTCAATCCCCAGAATTTTACACAGTTTCTCAATTTTATTCGCAATATGACCAAGCCCTATCGCACAATGGTGTGCCGGGCCTTGTTTCGACCACTCATTCATAAAGCGCTTGGCTCCAATTGAAAACCGATAGCGGCTGTTGGTATTTCCAATTTCAAGCACTGGTCCGTCAACCGATTCGCCTTCAGCAACAAGCAGAAAAATTCCGTCTTTGCCTTCAACCACCGAAAGCAGCGTAACGGGTCCATGCTTTACTCTCATCTGAATCGACAATCCTTTACCGGGTTTTCCGTGATAAACCGATAACGGAACCAGTTTCACACGTCCTTCGGCAATGGCTGAATGAGCAGGGCCATCGTGACCAAGCATCACCACATCATCTTTGAAATCCATCAGGTAAAATTCGGAGAAGGAACCTCCAGCGCCAAATTCAGCCATGATTTTCATCGCTTGTGCATTTTTCACCTCGCACTCGCCCGCAATCGGAATGTTTTTGCCTGTCAACAAAGTGTTACCGGCAATGACTGATGTGACAATATTTTCATATTCGTTACCCGATTCGCCTTCATAGTAGTAAGCCATCGACCCCAGATTTCGATTCTCAACCAATTTATCCAAAGCTACCGAAGTTCTTGCAGCACGTTCGATTTCTGTAGTTTCACATTCCGGCGACACATCAAAAGATTCATTAAATTCCTGAATTTTGGACTGAACTTCGGCATCGTTCACTTCATCCCGGTATCTTTTGAGTTCACACATTTCAAGCATTTCGATGTGCGTGCCAAATGTGGCCGATTGCTTGGTCAGGTCGGTGTACACATCGAGCATTCCGCCATAGTAATGCCCTAAAATTCCCAGACGGTTGTTTCGCATGGCTTCGGCAACTCGAGCAGCCTCAGTCCAGGCTTCAATTTCGGCCCAGGCTTCTTCATCCTGAAGGTATCCAGTAACGATATCATACTGAATTCCGGAGCGGTTAAACACACTGGCAATCTCGGGAACCGAGCAAGCCTGGCAATGTTCGAGCCATACGCCCGTCATCTTGCCACGGTCGCCCAATTTATTAAAAGCTTCGTAATCAAGATTCGCCACCGGTTGCAGATTCAGAATCACCACCGGAACTTTCAGCTTTTGTGCTATTGGCAATACAGTAGATGAAAGTGCATAGGTTGAAACGTAAAGAAAAATTACTTCCAGATCGTGCTTCCTGAAGAATTCTGCGGCCAATCTGGCTTCAGAAGGATTATCAACCATTCCGGCATCAATGACCTCAACGCCAAATCCAGTGATTCTGGCTTTGATTTGATCCTGATAAGAAATCAGATTGTCAAGCAATCCGTCGAATTGCGCCCAATAAGTATCGAGCCCAATTCCGAATATTCCGATTTTAGTCATATTGTTTGAAATTTGAAGCCTCCCCCAAACCCCCTCCGAAAGAAGGGGCTTAAAAAATCGGCATTTGATCGTTGTATTTTCAAAGTAACATTTTAAATATAAATAAATTAGCAGAAACTGAATTGCCGTTAAGAATCGACATTCCCTAGCCTCTCCCTTGGGGAGAGGTTGGAGAGGGGCTTTTATTTCACCAAAATCCTCACCGGTCCGATCAATCCGGATTTCAATAATTCGGAATCCTTTTCATAGAATTTTCGGGTGGTAAACGTATATCTACCTGAAGTGCGGGGCTGGTTCTTCAGCAACCATTTGGGCCACAGATTGTTTTTCACTCCATCGTCCGGCAGCCGTTCATCTCCGATCAAACGGTTGGGCCACAGGTTGGCAACTTCTATGTCGATTTGGTTTTCACCGGAATTTACTGCATCCGAAATCCTGATCTGAAATGGAGCGGTCCAGACCACGCCCATATCTTTTCCATTCACCCACACACGGGCCAGATTGTATACTTTACCAAGATCCAGAAAGAGTTCTGAATTTTTATCGGTTACGAGCTTTTCAGGAAGCTGGATGGAATTGTGGTAAACCGCGATGCCAGAATAATACCTGATGCCATCTTCCGGTCTTTTGGTCCAGTCGTCCAAAAGA
>CAILJH010000042.1 GCA_903834475.1 uncultured Prolixibacteraceae bacterium
AACAGGTGAAATGGAAATTATACCCGATCAGATTTACATTTCGTTCACCTTGAAAGAGCGGTTCGAAGGGAAAAAGAAAATCGAAATTGAAGATCAGGAGAAAGAAATGAAGAAACGGCTGATGAAACTCAACATCGATTTGAAAGACTTGCAGCTGGCTGATGCCAACTCTGATTTCATTAAAATCAAACGAAAAAAGACCGATGTCATCTCATCAAAAGATTATCTTTTAAAAGTCTCTACAACAGGAACTCTGGCTCAGGTATTTGAAACCTTGGATGAAATAAATGCCTTCAATGCCGAAATTCAGCGGGTTGATCATTCAGAGATAAAAAAGTTTCGGAAGGATGTGAAAATGCTGGCTGTTCAGGAAGCAAAAGAAAAAGCCGGATACCTTTTATCAGCTATTGGCGAAACGGTTGGTAAACCTCTTTTTATCCAGGAACGCGAGAACTACGATGAATTTCAGCCGCTTCGCAAATCAGCTGCGATGCCAATGATGGTAATGGATGCAGTTCAGAATGAAGAGGTATTGCCAGAATTATCATTTCAGAAAATCAAATTGAAATACTCTGTTTTTGCGCGGTTTGCAATTAAATAAATCATGGTACCACGGTAATGCGAATCAGTACTTTTTAGCAGAAACAAAGGGCGTTCCTACAAAGAAAAAACCAACCGGATAAGTTATCCGGTTGGTTTTTTCTTTTATCAAAAGAACATCAGTTATAAAGCTTCGAAGTCGATTTTAGTGAAATCCTTATGCACACTAACTTCTTCCAAAACCTTTTCGTCTGTTTTGCTGACATCTTCATATTCAGCTTCAATTTGATCATTATCAGTTTGATTTTGATCGATATAAGTCATTACTTCCTGCAAACCGTCTATAAACTTATCAAAGTCTTCTCTGTAAAGAAAGATCTTGTGTTTTTCAAAATGAAAACTTCCATCCTGTTCGAATCGTTTTTTACTTTCGGTAATCGTAAGATAAAACTCTTCTCTTCTTGTTGATTTTACATCGAAAAAATAGGTCCTTTTCCCTGCCCGAACTGCCTTTGAATAGATTTCTTCCCTGAACTTGCTGTCATTATCCATCTGATCCTCATTCTTTTCAAAATCTTCCATCGTTCACTTTTTAAGTTTTTTCCAATCTTACTTTTTCAAAAATAAATAAAAAAAATGAGAATATTTGAAAAATGTTAACAAACACCCTAACATAAAGTGATTATTATTTGACCAAGTAATATTTCTCCGCCTCCGGAAGGAATTTCTTAATCTCATCAATCCGGTTTTGTTCGAGAGGATGTGTACTTAAAAATTCAGGCATTTTTGCTGTTGAACTGGCTGCCATGCGTTCCCAAAAGCCAATGGCTTCTTGTGGATTGTAGCCAGCGATAGCCATAAAAATAAGACCAAGTTTATCCCCCTCATATTCCTGTTGGCGCGAATAGGGCAACATGATGCCATATTGTGCTCCCAGTCCATATACTGATTGAAAAATAGTCTGAGTTTCTGCTGGTTTTGATTTAATCACTTCGGTAAGTGCCTGGTTACCGAACTGTACCAACATCTGCTGGCTCATGCGTTCGTTACCGTGGCGGGCAACAGCATGTCCGATTTCGTGTCCCATAACAACTGCAACACCGGCATCATTCTTTGTCAATGGCATTATTCCGGTATAGAACACCACTTTTCCTCCCGGCATACACCAGGCATTCAACTCTTTACTTTCAACCAGATTAAACGCCCACTTAAAATCGGCAATCCGATCCTGAAATCCATTTTCCCTCAGATATTTCTCAACTGCAGCTGACATCCGGGCACCAACACGTTTAATAATATCAGTTTGCTCTTTATTGGTGGAGCTTTTATTTTCTTTCAAAAACTGATCGTAATTTGTCAAACTCATTTCTACCATGCTTGATTCAGGCATCAAACTCACTTGTTTCCTTCCGATTAGAGGAACCGTGCTGCAGGCCTGCGTGATAAGGATGAATGCTAATAGTGCTGTTTTTACTAAATTTTTTACTGGATTCGATTTCATAACTATTCAATTATTGATTTTGAGCTTAACAAATGAAACAAAAAAAGGTGCGAAATACGCACCTTAAATTGTATTGAATTTCCTTCTACTTATTTTTTTAATTTGGCTGCCAGCAAGGTATTCTGCAACAGCGAAACCCTTGTCATTGGACCTACTCCTCCGGGAACCGGCGTAATGTGTGAGCATTTGGGTGCGACTTCGTCAAATTTGACATCACCTTTCAATCTCCAGCCTGATTTGGTTTCCGGAGCATTTACCCGAGTGGTTCCAACATCGATAACCACGGCACCTTGCTTCACCATATCGGCTTTAATAAATTCAGGAGAACCAAGTGCAGCAATCAGAATATCGGCTTCTGCACATACTTTTGCAAGATCTTTGGTTTGGCTGTGAGCGACAGTTACCGTAGCATTAACAGCTTTTTGTGACATCAGGATACTCAGCGGACGACCAACAATGTTGCTTCGACCAACGATTACACAGTTTTTTCCGGAAGTCGGGATTTGATACCTCTTCAGAAGTTCAACAATTCCGAACGGTGTTGCCGATAAAAACGCGGGCATTCCAAGTACCAAACGGCCAACATTTTCAGGATGAAATCCATCCACATCTTTCCGGGCGTCAATTGCTTCTATAACTTTTTGTTCCGAAATATGTTTTGGCAAAGGCAATTGTACGATAAAACCATCGAGATCAGGATCTGAATTTAGTTCATGAACCTTTGCAAGCAATTCGGCTTCAGTCACATCATCATCGAAACGAACAAGTGAAGACCTGAATCCGACTTCTTCGCAATCTTTTATTTTAAAAGCGACATAAGTTTCGCTTCCACCATCATGTCCAACCAAAACTGCAGCCAAATGCGGAGCTCTTTTGCCGGAAGCCACAATTAGCTTCACCTCTTCCGCAATTTCCTTCTTTATTTCGTCGGCTGTTTTTTTTCCGTCTATTAAAATCATATCGTTTGAATATTCTGTTATCGTCCTTTTCCCATACTGCCCATCATCTTCTTCATGTTGTTCCCCTGTGAGACAACCTTCATCATTTTCCGTGTTTCAGAGAATTGCTTGATCAAACGGTTCACTTCCTGAATGTTGGTTCCTGAACCATCGGCGATTCGTTTCCGGCGCGAGCCGGTCAAAATTGCCGGGTCTTCCCTTTCTGCCGGAGTCATGGAATAAATGATGGCTTCGATATGCTTGAAGGCATCGTCTTCAATCTGAACATCTTTCAATGCTTTTCCCATGCCTGGAATCATTCCGGCCAGATCTTTCAGGTTACCCATCTTTTTGATCTGCTGAATCTGTTTCAGGAAATCATTAAAGCTGAATTGATTTTTAGCCAGTTTTTGCTGAAGTTTCCTTGCTTCATCTTCATCAAATTGTTCCTGTGCCTTTTCGACCAATGAAACGATATCGCCCATGCCCAGGATACGGTCGGCCATACGTTCCGGATGAAAATTATCCAGAGCTTCCAGCTTTTCGCCTGTTCCAACAAATTTGATTGGTTTGTCGACCACGGCACGGATTGAAAGTGCAGCTCCACCGCGGGTATCACCATCCAGTTTAGTCAATACAACTCCGTCAAAATCGAGCCGGTCATTAAATTCTTTTGCAGTATTTACCGCATCCTGACCAGTCATTGCATCAACAACGAACAATATTTCGTGAGGTTTTACCGCATCTTTAACAGCACTGATCTCATTCATCATTTGCTGATCGATGGCCAAACGTCCTGCAGTATCAATAATTACCACATCGTTGCCTTGTAATTTAGCCTGACGAATCGCTTCCAGTGCAATCTTTACCGGATTCAGGTTGCCCTCCTCGGTAAATACCGGAACATTAATTTGTTGTCCAAGAATTTTCAGCTGTTCGATTGCTGCCGGACGGTAAACGTCGCAGGCAACAAGCATCGGATGACGGCCCTTCTTGCTTTTCAGCATTTTGGCCAGCTTACCTGAGAAAGTAGTTTTTCCTGAACCCTGAAGTCCTGCAATCAAAATAACGGTAGGATTTCCCTTGAGATTGATATCGACAAATTTTCCTCCCATCAATTCAGCCAACTCATCGTGCACGATTTTCACCATTAGCTGGCTTGGCTTGAGCGCATTTAAAACATCCAACCCAAGCGCTTTCTTCCGCACATTTTCGGTAAATGATTTGGCTATTTTGAAGTTAACGTCAGCATCAAGCAATGCACGGCGCACATCTTTCAAGGTTTCAGCAACATTGATTTCGGTAATTTTTCCCTGACCTTTCAGAAGTTTAAACGACCGTTCCAGCTTTTCACTCAGATTCTCAAACATATCTTTTTGAAATTTGTATTCACTTATTTAAAACTTCTGCAAAAATATAAAAATATGCCAAAGGGCTCTTCAAAGTAATAATTTAAAAAATTTTGATTTTTGGGGGTTACCTTTTTACACTTTAGGGAATAAAGTGATATTAGTTACAGTTTCATACAGGATGATGGAAAATTGTTACGAAAACTTTTACGGTTTAATTTTCGATTGCCCTGTGGACGAAGAGATAAGTACCTGTGTTTATAAAAAACTCAGAATATTTACGATCAAAGACAGAATAAATTATTATAACGCTCTGACAGACAGTGAAAAGATGTCGCTAATAGAAAGACACCAGCGATGCCTTTCCTGCAGAGAAAAGAAAAGTCCCTTTTTTACGAATCACAATAATGTAGAATAAAAGGGAGCCGCCCGGCTCCCTTCTACTTTTTCCACAAATCTTCAAAAATATGTTTTTATAAAACCACTGTCATTATTGAATGCGGACGGCTGACCAAATCAGCAGCTTTTCCGGCTATACAAAGCTTGAAGGCAAATTTTTCGTCGGTAGTATTCAGGATAACAGCTGCAATCTTTCCATCAGGATTGATATACGCAGTAGTCTGCAGTTTATCACGGTTCGATGAGCTTGCAATACGTTTGGCTCCGGCCTGAATAAACTTCGAGAAATGGCCAATGTAATAGTAGCTGTTAGTATAAATCAACTTTCCGGTTTTGGTATCGGCATGGATCGGAGCAAAACAGAAATTCCCCACATGGTTTGGTCCACCGGTTTCATCCAATAAAATATTCCAGTCGGTCCAGGCCACTGTACCGCAGTTGAAATCGTTCAGCATGGAATAGCCATATTTTTCACCCAATTTCCAGTCGTTTACACGGTTCAATCCGAATTTCTCGACACAACCTTCAGTGAAAATGAGTTTTTTATCCGGGAAAGCTTCATGTACCATTTTCAGGTTACCGAACTGCATATCACTTCCAGTCCAGGTTTCGTACCAATGGAAACCAAATCCCCAAACATATTTTGCAGCTTCCGGATCGTTCATCATGACTGTAGCACGTTGATAAATCAAATCGCGGTTATGGTCCCATACGATGAGCTTTTTATCCTGAAGACCACTTTTCTGAAGTGTTGGTCCAAGGTATTTCTTGACAAAATCGCGTTCGTCTTCGGCGGTGTACACACATGATTCCCATGATTGAACTGCCATTGGTTCGTTTTGAACTGAAAGTCCCCAAACCGGAATACCAATTTTCTCATAGGTTTTGATGAATTTCACATAGTGATTGGCCCATGCTTGCTTGTATTTTTCAAGCAATTTGCCGCCTCTGATCGAACTGTTGTTGTCTTTCATCCAGGCGGGAGGACTCCATGGACTAACAAATAAAGGAAGCTTTCCGCCCGCAGCTTCAATGGCTTTTTTAATAAACGGAATGCGGAATTGCTCGTCGTGTGCCACGCTAAAAGTTTTCAGGAGCGAATCGTTAGCTTCCACATAATTGTAGGTTTCGCTCGAAAAGTCGCAGCTGGCAATATTAGTGCGGGCGAAATTGTATCCAATCCCTTTTTTGCCATCATAGTAAGCCGTCATCAATTCTTTCTGTGCAGCTTCGGGTAATTTGGCATAGGTTTCAGCAGATGCATCAGTCAAAGCACCACCAATTCCAACCATCGTCTGGAAGGTAACTGAAGGATCAACAAAAACGCAAACCTGCGTTTCGACTGGCTGACCAAAGTCCTTAAACTGAACCTCACCGCTTGGTGACAAGCGCAAACTGGTATCGCGGGCAGTGATGAAAACGGTCGCTTTTATGGCATGATATGGTTTTGCCTTTACCTTGGCCGGTTGGGCCTGACTTCCCATGGTGCAGAGAAGCAAAACAAACAAAGCATGAACTAATTTTGTCATAGAATTTGATTTTATAATTGATTATTAATGAATTACAATTGAATATTGATCCAGTCAAGGTTGATAGTTCCGCTCTTCACTTCAACCTTCAAATCATTATCACCTTTCCGGAATGTCAATGGATCAAGCTTGATTTCCGACCATTCTGTCTGATTTACTTTCAGTTTCAAAGATTTTCCGTCGATTCGGAATATGATTTCCGCCGGATTCTCAGCTTTCACCTGAAGCGACACCTTGCATTTCAGTTTATCCGGAGACTTCACCTGATATGCCGTCCATTCACCGGCATTCAATATCACATATTGTCCTGGATTTCTTGATTTCTGTTCGGTTTTAATGATAGCAATTTTTACCGGTTCTTTCTTGCGGTAAGTTTCAGATTTTGTAATCGTATCTTTTATGGAATAGGATTTCAGGTAACCATCGCATCCGTAATTTTCGGCCTCCAGTTTGAGTGGAATACGACGAAACATCGAATTGACCACATCCGGAAAATACGTACAATTCCCGATCTTAATGTTTTCAAGCAATTCATTAAAGATTAGCGCCGGATTAACTTTTGTTACAACATATTCTCCCTTCGAACGCGAATAATCAACTATGTCTTTCCAGCCGGCTGGTGATTTAAATGAATACGGAGTATTGACCGTTTCCATTTTCTTCCATGGCCAGAATGACCAGCCGATGTTGTTCTTTTCAAAGTATTGTGTCGTGGCAAAATAAATGGTGTTGTTGCGTTCACCGGTTTCACCCACCCAAACCGGAGTGTTCAGTTGTTCCCGTTTTTTCAGGAATCCATTGATATCACTCAGATTATCCGGATTACTCCAGCAATAATAGTGAAACTGGAAAAACATATTATCGTCCAGTTTGCGATCGAAGGCCGACCAATTGTTGGCCCAGTTGTATCCTTCTAACGTAAACATATGCTTTTTATCGACCTCCCGAATGGCTTTGATCAGCTTTTCGTACAGTGGCACCAGTTGATCTTTGTATTTGGCAGCTGCTCCGGTTTGCTCCGGAAGCGGCTCATTCAACAGGTCGTATGCAGCCACATTCGGTTCATCTTTGTAACGATCGGCAATTTTCGCCCAAAGTTTCACCAGCAATTCTTCGTTCTTTGGATTCATAAACAACTCCGGTTCGTTTTTCGGACTGTCATCGATATTCTGTCCGGTTTGTCCGCCCGGTGCACCGTGCATGTCGATGATCACATACAAATGATATTTTTTGCACCAGCCAACCAGGTTGTCGAGCAATTCGAAACCTTCATTAACAAACTCGTTTTTATTGCCTTCCGTAATAAAAAGGCGCGAGTTTAAAGCTGGGCGAACCGAATTATAACCCAACTCGGCAATGCGTTTAATGTCGGCTTCAGTTATATAATTCTGCCGATAAGTTTTCCAGAATTTGGCAGCTTTCTCCAAACCTAAATAATTAAGAACAATTTTCTCAATTTTACGAGGACGATCGCCGTTATCGCCAAATTTCCACATGTACCCTTCGGGTAGCATCCAGTTTCCCAGACCTACACCTTGAAGTAATATTTTCTGACCACTTTCATCAACCATATTTTGTCCGTCAGCATGCAGAAATGTCTGTGCTGAAAGACTTCCAGCAAAAAGCAAGAGTACCGATAACGCTAAATTTCTAAAATTAAATCGAATCATTCTTGAATTTTTATCTTTATTCATTAAGGCTATTCAACACCGAAGGTGTGTAATGATTATAGAAATGATATTATATCCAGAAGGTGAATCCCGAAGGGGTGAAATCATCCTGCCATCCCTTCGGGATTTACATCCAACCAGTGTCGTTCTTTGCTATAATTCTGTCATCCCTTCGGGATTATTGTCCAACACCATATTTGTCATTGCTAAAATCCTACCATCCCTTCGGGATTTCATTTACCAAATATACGTCCCCACCGCACCCGGCTTCAATTGGAAACTGGCAAACTGACCGTTGTATTGAATCCGGAATGAACTGATCGAATAGGCATCGTTTGCCACAATCAAAACAGTTTTTCCTTCCGGAGTTTTAAAGGCTACATTGGGCAAAGCATCAGTATTTTCAATAGTTGTCACGCGAATGGAACCAGCACGTTCCTCATCCTCATTCACCAAAACAGATAGATCGCCTTTGGTAGTTGAAGCAATTCGAACAGAACCCGGACGAACCAGCTTTGAAGCATGAGCAATCACATAATAGGCCAGGTTGCGCGAAACCTTATCGCCATCAATTGTCACTGCACCCTGACACATCGGGCATCCACCATTATCGGTATGTGGATCGTTTAGTGGATCGGCAGCCAGATTCCAGAGAATCACATTTCTGCTCCAGTTTCTGGTTGTATTAATAATCAGCCGTTTAACCTGAGCGGCAATTTCGATATTCGGACTCCCCGGTTTTTCAACGACCATTTGTTCGGTAAAATAAAGGTTTTTATCTGGCCGGGCAGCATGCATAACGCTCATGGCGCTCATTTCACCACCATAATTGTGAAAACCTGTACCATCCACAAATTTAGCAGCTTCCGGATCACGGAGAGTGGTCAACGGGAAGTCGACCCGGTCGAGGTTGTGATCGAAAAGGATAATTTTAGTTTGAAGACCTGCAGCCTGTAAAGCTGGGCCGAGGTTATTTTTGATGAAATCCTTCTGCTCGTTGGGTAGCCATGGCATACTCGGCGTGTTTTTCGAATTTAATGGTTCATTCTGAACGGTAACTGCGTCAATCGTAATTCCTTCGTGTTTCATCGCCTGTATGTATTTCACGAAATAGCGGGCATAAACATCGTAATATTCAGGTTTTAATGCACCACCCCGTATATCGTTACTGACTTTCATCCACTTGGGAGCCGACCAAGGCGATCCCAGTATTTTGATCTTTGGATTGACGGCCAAAATCTCTTTCATAACAGGAATCACATCTTTGTAATCCTGGGATAAATCGAATTTCTTCAGTTCCAGGTCAGTTTCTCCGCCCGGAAGATCGTCGTATGAATACACGAAGCTATTTAAATCAGAAGATCCGATACTCAAACGGATATAGCTGACGCCAATGTTCTTTTCATCGGTTGCGAAAACCTCCTGAATCAGTTTTTTCCGTTCGGCAGTCGTCATTTTCATCATCAGTTCAGCGCTTCCACCAGTCAGGGCAAAGCCAAAACCATCAATCGACTGCAATTTCTGAGTATCGTCGACGATAATTTTTCCACCCCAACCTCTTTCTTTATTACTGAAAGAAACGGTTTCGGAATGCTTTTCGAATAATGCGGACCGGTCAGGATTGGTTACCCAAGCCTCAATTTTTCCGGGTTCAGGATTTTGGGCAAACAGGGATGTTGCAAGAATAGCGCTGAATAACAGGGTGTTTAGAACTGATTTTTTCATGTGTTTATAATTAAGCCCCCTCCAAACCTCCCCCCTGCCTGCGGCTGGCAGGCGAAGGGTGAGGCTTAAAAAAAGCAATGTCATCATTTTTGGTTTTAAAATCATCTACCTGTGATTCAAAATTTTGTCTTGGACGTTTCATATTTAACTTTTATGTTTTTATAGAGGCCCCATCCCCAAAATTGGGAAGGGTGTTTCGGCGTTAAAATTCGGAAGATATGTTCCAAAATGAGAATACCTCAGAACTTGCACGATAATAAGTCCCCCCTCCGGGGGATTTAGGGGGCCTATTTCTCCCACAAATCAGGAATACCGCCATGTCCACGGGCTTTTACCGGCGCCTGTTCGATTGGTTTTACTTTTCCCAAATGTATATCCTGCAGGCGTTTGGCTGTTTCCGTCATGGCTTCGACCATGTGGGGATATGGCCGATCGGTCACATCAACCAATCCGCAGTTGTAATCTTCACCGTCGCGTCGCCCTGTCAAATCCTGATCCGACCATTGAAACCAGGCTGTGCCGATCAATCCCGGATGCGAATAGGCCCGTTCGGTGTAAAACCGGTAAGCCACTCCCCGCTCCTGCTGAGAATTCACCTGCCAAAGCGATTGCGCCATCCCGCGATCAACCGTTCCAAAATGAAATTCACCAATGATCATAGGCAATCCGGTTCCTTCCAAAATCTGGTCCATAAACTCCTTTTTCGGATACAAATCATAGCAGTTGAAACTGAACACATCAAAAACACCCTTGCAAATCAACTGAACTTCTTTTTCGGGAACATTCCCGAAACGCATTCCCAGGTTCAGATGATTCGGGTCGTACCGTTTCACAGCTTCATCAACCATTTTCAGAAATATCCGGAAAGTATCGTAAATAAAATGCTTTCTGCGTTCAGGAGTATCACCGGCAGCCAAAAAATTCTTCAACTCAGTTTTGATTGGCTTATCTTTTCCATCCAGAATCATGCTGCAAAGCCTTGCTTCCTGTTCCAGCCACGAAGGTTCGTTTCCGACAAAATATCCGATGAGCCATGGATTTTCGCGATTTGGTCCGACGAAATCCTTGCACGATGCATCAACTTTAGGCGCAAATTTCGGATCATACACATCAGGCAAACCCATCAATCCATTTTCAATGCCAATCCCGCGCAATTGAAGCATAAAAGCCTTTTGATTCAATTTCATTACCTCTGAGCTCGACCAGTTTGCAATCGTGTTCAGGCCCCAATTATCCATTCGTTTGACAATCATTTCCCGTGATTTTTCAGGATATGCTTCACCATATCTCCGGAATAGGTTCCAGGTTCCGAACGATGCCGAATTGGGCCGTTCCGGATTGCTGCCAATTCCTGCCGGAGGCAATTCCTTGTATATGTTCCGGCGTTTGTCCAGATTTAGGACATTTCCTCCACCACCGGGACTTACACAATCCACACCCACCGAAAGAAACAAGTAGCCTTCAGGATCGACAAACCACCATTTCCCGTCTATTTTTTCAGTCCGAAAAAAGCCGCTTGCTTTGACTTTAGTACTTAGATAGCCGCCATATTTGGAGTAGCCGTACTGGTTAGGAAAGTTTGGCTTGTCTTCCCTTAAAGTGGTTGAATTATTGATCTTTGTGTAATAGCTTGTGGTAATGACGGTTTTGGCGATTTCCTTTTCCTCCGCAGTCCATTCTTTTTGGAGTTGTTCAAGGGATTTAATTTTTCCTTCATAATCGCCCAGGTTCCATTGGCCAAATTCATCAACAACCGGCACTGTTCCCAGATACTGATCGCCGGGATCTTCAACCGAAAGCGAGATTGAACGGATTTCAATCACCGGATTGTTGATCGGAACATTCATGCGGACTCCTATTGAATCGACTCCTTTCAGCGGACCACGATTACCTCCAAGATTAATCCAACCTGTGTATCTCGCCTGATTATAGGTAGCCGCCAGATCGTTTGCCGCACCTGGCAATTCCCTGAAGAATTTCAAAGGTATGGCTAATTTGTTCCAACCATTGGCACAATAAGTCATCACCCGAAGTTCGTTGTATCCGGTTTCCGTGGTAAATCCAAGCTGAAACCGCTGAGGCGTGGATGATTTAAATTCCAGAACCACAAAGTTATACCCATCCCAGTTGGTCGGAATTCCGCTGGAAATATCCTTGATGGCAAATTTCTTTCCGGAAACCTCTTTGTTGTTGTCAAACTGAATTTTAACTGTTTTCTGGGCACCGCAGGGCATGAATGCCAATAAACTGATTGCAGTAATTGCAAGTAATTTTAGCGAATATCTCATTTCAAATTTGTGCTATAAAGTGAAGTTTTGCCGGTAACAAAAAGAGTTTTGCCATCTTTTCCTCCAAAGACGAGGCTGGTTGGGCGTTCAGGAATTTGGATCATTCCGGCAGGTTTACCATCCTGACCGAAAACATACACTTCTCCATCGGCCACATAAACTTTTCCGGATTGATAGGGCACCGAAGTGAATTCGCCTTTCTCAGCAAAATAAGTCAGGTTCGAAAGATATCCTTTGGAATCAACGTTACATTTCACCGTGCGCTTGTCATATTCGTCGGCAGCAAAAAATGGTTTTCCGGGGAAAGCTTCAGCCAGTGCGCAGGAGCGGGCCAGATCGTAGCAAACCGGAATGATGGTTTTTCCGTCCGAAGCAACCCAGCATTCTTCGTTGCGGGCCACTGAAATGGTATTAAAATCATGACCATCGCGCCAGCGGTTCGAAGGATAAAGGGCTTTGTAAATGTTGTCAATCGATCCCATTGGCGCTTTTTTCAGGAGTTGAATGGTTTCTTCGGGATGATTTGGATTCATGGAATATACGAGCGTTGTAAAGCCTGAATTTCCCCACATGCTGAAGGAAGTTCCGCTTGCATCGGCAGGATTTGTGAATTTTTCCTGAACACCGTTCACCAAAAATCCGGGTTGCGGATTGTAGCGGAAAACGACCAACAAATTGTCTTTCGAATCGCAGGCCAACGAAAGTGGTTCCCAGGGAAAATCTGCCAGCATACTCAAGGATTGGGTTTCGGCTGACCATTTGTAAACGCGTTTCATGCGTTGCTCGGCAAAGTAAACATTGCCTTTCGAGTCGCTGCAGGAGCCTAAAGCAAACTCAAATCCTTTTCCAAGCAACTGAACCGGATCTGAAGTTTTGGATGCCAATTTCGGAGTATTTCCGGAAATGAATAAACGGGCAAACTCCACCGGACGAACTTCGGTATTGGTTTTAATGTCATAAATCGGATTATCGGTCGTGTATTTGATTTGGCTGTAATTGTGAACGTTCAGTAATTCAAGGTTTGAACAATCCCAGGTTCGAACCGAATATGGATAAGGAACTTTTACCCGTATGACGCGGAACATATACAGGTTGGCAAAGGTCATGTCGCTGCATTTCTCAACTTCCAGCGGCTGACATTCGGTGCTTTCGCGGCTCTCTTCTTCGAGTTGCAGTGCATAAACTTTCCAGTTTGAGACATTCTTGAAACGCACTTCGTTGCGTACATGATGCTCGACCGACATGGCGTAAATCCGTCCACGCGTGCTGGTGTTCGAAGCATAAAATCCATTTGTTGCATAGGTACTGGCCGACCAGATATTTTTAATGATTCCGCCGCCGTTATTCGTCACCCATAAACTCCAGTATTGTGTATCCCAGGCCTGTTCGTTACCGCTTTTGGGACGGAGATCCTGAGTCTGCTGGCGTTCTTCCCACTTCCACGGCACTTTTGGCCCGGGACGCATGGTTCCGTGACCGCCAATCAGTTTTACATCGTCGATCATCGATTTTTCACCAGCCATCCATTTGCAGGCCACCGCACGAAAATTGTTTTCGGCAGTGTACAAACCAATTCCGGTGATGATGTTGGTTCCGCCCTGAGGCGCTTCGATTAACGATTGCGGTGAACCGAAACTTCCAAATGCCGGAGCATCTTCAGCAACCGCGAAGTTAGTTCCCATCGGGTGAAGACCGATTAATACGGTGTTTGGTTTCAGTTTTAACGATTCTGAGATCCGGTACGATCCCTGCGGAACATAGATCGTCGGATATTTGTCGATGGCTTCCTGTATGGCTTTGGTATCATCAGTCAAACCGTCACCTTTTGCTCCAACCGACTTCAGGTTAACCCAGTTTGTCATCTCCGGAAGTCTGGGGACATCAGATGCAAATTCAGCAGGTAAAGATTTCAGAACTTCAGGTTCAAAAGTAGTTTGAATCTCAGCCGGAGCATCCAGATCGATCATCTGAAGTCCATAAATAAAGCGTTTGACCTGATAAATATCGGAAGGCGCAGCAGTCTGCGTATTCGTTTTTGGGTAGTGAACCAGAACCGGAACATTTTTGCAAACGAGATTCCGGAGGTTGACCTGCATGTTGGCATTTCCTTCGTTACTGACTTCGATAGCCGGACCTGAAATATTCTCGAAACGGCAATCTTCCATGTACAACTTTTCCCAGTAATTCTGCTCAACCAAAATTGCAGACGGCACATTTTTAACGCTCATACGAACAATGGTGAATCCAGCTTCACGGGTTTGGATAGCTGCCTTACGCTGACCTTCAAAAGCACAGTCGAGTACCATAATCTGCCAGCCCGGTGAGGCTTTTGTGGTAAAAATTCCGTAATCGCCGCCATAGAATTTCACATCTTCCATGAAATTTCCGACATCAAACAGGCCGGCTTTTCCTTTGCCAATCTGGATGTCGCAATGCGCCACGTAACTGTGCTGGGCAAAATGTGTCCGTAAAGCAACGGCCTGCGGATTTCCATCTTCAATTTTCAGATCGATGTTCGAGAGGCAACTATAAAACGTACCGGCTCCGGCATCGTTAATGTCTTTTCCGGCCTCAGGAATACTGCTTGTAAACCAAAACATATACGAAGCTTTTCCTTTGTCTTTGAGGTTTGGTTCCTGATATCCGGGTGAATTTTTCTTCAACACAATCACCGGTCGGTTTTTACCGTAACCAATCACACGAATGGCTGCCGGAATGTAAATGGTTTTCGAAATCGCATAAATTCCTTCCGGAATAAACAGGATTCCGAAATTCAGATCGGTTTTAACCTGATTAATTGCCTTTTGCAGCTGGTCGGAAACATCGGTTTTTCCATCAGCTGTTATGCTGAAATTTTCAGGAGTAAAATACACCGCCTGAGTATCTTCAGGCTTCTGGGTATAAAATGAATTGGAAGGTTTTGATGAAGCAAAAAGACTGAACGATAATCCGGTCAGAAGAACAATCATTCTAAATTTCATGTTGATTTTGGTTTAGTTAGTCCATACAAAACTAACAATAATTGTAGTTCAGCCGATATTGAATGTTTTTTCAAACGAAGTTTACCTATTCAAAAATTTGGCAAAACGTTTATTGCCTTTTCCTGAATGAATCCATTACTTCAAAAAAAATCCTGATTGCTCAGGACTTCCACATTTTGATTAGGATGAAATCTATTCTTCCAGACACAATACGAATATCTTTTGAAGTCAAACTAATCGTGCAATCCTTTTGAGTGCAAGTACTCCAGAATCTTTTCAGGTTCGTCGGTCTGAACAACGTTGGCATGATTAAAAAGTAATTTGGACATGGTTTCGTCAATGGCTCCTTTGCGGATCTGAATGTCGGCACCATCCAGCGCATTGATCCATATCCGGGCTTTTTTATTACTGATCAGCTGAATTAATTCCGGTGTATAAAACGACTCATCAATATGCACGATTTCAGGGTTGAAAATTTTCAGCGCCGAATCGGCCATTTGGTATGAATATGCACGCGGCATAAACATGGCAGAATGGTCG
>CAILJH010000043.1 GCA_903834475.1 uncultured Prolixibacteraceae bacterium
CCAGCTTATTTCACTTTCGGCTCGGTTATTCCACCAATCTTGTATTGGTGCAAACTCTTCAATCCGGATTGGCTTCGTTTTACTATACGCCTTTTGTCCCTCAGGTAAAGTGTGTTCGTAATACCAAACTTCCTTTGTTTTTTTGCCTTTTTCGAAGAATAAGAGGTTTGTATTTACAGTAGCATAGGGTGCAAATACACTTTGGGGCAACCGAATGATGGTGTGTAAGTTACAGTCAGTTAATAGCTTCTCACGTACTCGGGCTTTTACACCTTCGCCGGTTAACGAGCCATCTGGCAAAACAATTCCGGCACGTCCGCCATCCTTCAGAAGTTGGATGAAGAGGATTAAAAACAAGTCAGCACTTTCTTTGGTGCGAAAGTTTAACGGAAAATTGGTTTCCATGCCATCGCCCACCACCCCTCCAAACGGAGGATTGGTAACGATAATGTCTACGCGGTCTGCCTGCTTTATCGAAGTGTATTCGCGGCTCAATGAATCGCCGTTTTCAATTTGGGGCACTTCAATGTCGTGGATAATGAGGTTGATTACGCTGAGCATAAACGGGAGGGGTTTTAGCTCGGTGCCAGTAATGGTTTCCTGTAAAATTTTAAGGTCGGCCACATTCTTTACCTGCTTCCGCAAATGTTCGATGGCGCAAACCAAAAAACCTCCTGTACCGTTGGCCGGGTCTTTCAGTTTTTCGCCCAACTGGGGGTTTACCATGTCGATGATAAACTGCGTTACGGCACGTGGGGTGTAAAATTCGCCGGTGTCTTTCTTCGTGGCCAGTCCTTGTAAAATATCTTCGTAAATGGCATTGAAAATGTGGTGCTCTTTGCTGCTATTGAAGTCTATTTCGTTGAGTTTGTTGATGGCCTGTCGAAAGGTAGTTCCGCTTTTCATGTAGTTGTTGGTGCCATCGAAAATATTACGGATAATCACGCCCAAGCGATTATCCGCGGTAACGGGTAATTCTTTTAACTGTGGAAATAGTTTGTTGTTTACAAAAAGAATCAGTTCATCGCCTGTTATGCCTTCGTCATTTTCGGCCCAAGCTCTCCATTGCAATTCAGCCGGAATGGCCGATTTATATTTCAGATCTAGCAGTTCTTTTTCTTTGTCCTTATCGTCAAAAAGTTTCAAAAATATCATCCATCCTAATTGCTCGATGCGCTGCGCATCGCCACTCAGGCCGGGGTCTTTCCGGAAAATATCACGTATTGATTTTATTACTCCTCCTATATTGCTCATTTTATTGTTGATTCTGTCAATTAAAATTTAAAAATATATTGTCTTAATTCGTTGTAAATAAAATAATTAGTGCATTTTGTTTACAATTGTAATCTTTATTTATTTTTTTTGCCAGCCGGTATACTTTGCCCTTTTTAATGCCAGATGCCTCTACAGTTCCAGCTACAACCATCTGTTATCCAATATTTTTGTAAAGCTCTGTTTCCAGCTCATGAATTGCTTCCTGGTACTTACTCCTTCCGCCAAAGATTCCGTTCACAATTTCGTAAGCTGAACC
>CAILJH010000044.1 GCA_903834475.1 uncultured Prolixibacteraceae bacterium
AAACAAGTTCAGGGTGACCGTAACTCAATAATGTCAATTTAAATAAACATTCGTACCAATGACTACTGGCTCTTCATAATCTTATTCCGACCTTTTCTTTTTCGGTTGGTGTGATGTTTGTATTCATTCGAAATGATGCTGATGTTTCCATCAGTTTCAAGAACAGCTAAATCAACTTCTCGGATTTCAGAAACTCCATGTTCCCTTACCGCTTCAATTATTTCTTCATTCGTTATTCGTGCCTTTGCCATGTTTTGCTGGTTAAGCTGCCCTTTATATATGAGAAGCAAATCGGAACCCTGAATGAAGGTGTTCAGTTTCGGGAAACGGTACAGCAGAAATTTAAACAAATAATTAATTACAAATAAGGTCGTGGCTGCAACCAGTCCACCGGTTAATGATGAATCTGAACCCACCATCGCATTTTGAACCGCATTGCTGATCAGCAAAATAAAAACCAGATCAATAATGGAGAGCTGTGCAAGTTCCTTCTTTCCAAATAGCCTGATGGCCAGTATAATAAAAAGATAGACAGTTGCACTGCTCAGCACAATTCTTAGATATCCTTCCATAATTTCCAAACTAAAAAATTCGTTGTAAGTTTCAAAATATATTTATCCGAGTACGGAAACACCAATCAATCTTCCAATTGCAAATGTAATGGCAGCAGCAGCAAGACCAAAAATAACCTGCCGGAATCCAGAATACCAAACACTTTTCCCGGTAAACAGGGTGATGGAAGCGCCGATAAAAAACAGTCCGAAACCGCTGAAAATGGTACTGGTAATAATGGCCTTGGTTCCGCCGGTTATGAAGAAAGGAATAACCGGAATTACGGCTCCTATGGCGAATAAAATGAATGAAGTAATTGCAGCTTCCATCGCCGAACTTTTCAGATCCTCCTGATTAATTCCCAATTCTTCTTTGATCAAAACTTCATGGGCATGATCTTTATCTGAAATAATAGCCTTTGCCATTTCCTTGGCTTGTGCTTCAGGTATTCCTTTCGATTGGTAAATCAATGCAAGTTCCAATTCCTCACCTTCCGGATTGTTTTCAAGTTCTTCCAATTCAAGCTGCATTTGATTTTCATAAAGTTCTTTCGAGCTTTTTACCGAAATCCATTCGCCCAATGCCATAGACAAGGCACCAGCCAATAAACCAGCCAGACCAGTCAGTAATACTTCCTTTTGCCCGCTTGAAGCGCCTGCAATTCCCATGACCAAACTGAAATTTGAAACCAGTCCGTCGTTTCCTCCCAACACGGCCGCCCTCAAGGCATTGCCGCCAATTGAACGATGCCGCTTCTCGAATCGTGCCAAATTTGATCCTGAAACTTTGGCCTGGCTGCTCATGATGTTTTTGAGTATTGTCACATGCGCGGTATCTGAAATCGAACTGTCTGCATTAATATTTTTTCTTGAACTTATTAATGACGACGAGATACTTTTTTCAGTATCCAGGAGTACGCCTAAAACATAATCGTAGCCTAAAACTTTACCAATGTTATGGAGTATTCGGGCTCTTAAAGAAGGAGGCAGTAATTTGGAAGTATCCAAATTATTCTTCGCCATAAAAGCCTTGGCATGCCCCTTTTCGATCTCACTCATCTGGCGGAAAACATCGGCTACATTGGGATCTTCTTCGTGATCGGCCAAAACCTGATAAAGATAACTGGCATCAATTTCGGTTTGAATATTTTTTAAACTTATCATTTGAAGGATTTAAGGTAGTGGGAGTTACAAAACCATACAAAGCTATTAAAAAAGGAACAGCAAAACTTTATTTATTCTGCTTTCCCCGAATTCAGGCAGTGAGGAATAGGATCAGAATTTTCGGAGACTATTTAAATTTGAGTTATTAAAATGTATTGAAATTCAAGTTCTTCAGGGTTTTGAAGAGACAAAAGTCCGTCCCGAGAACTCGGGAGAATTTGAATAAACTCCGGTGTAACCGGAGGCAAATGAACCAAGTAGTTTGAGAACCCCGAAGTGGGTTCAATCTGAATTCAAGCAGTTTCTCAATGAATTGGTTTGCCGGTGACTTTATTTTCTGATAATTTGAATCAGAAGAGATTACATGGTTCAGAAGAACTTTTCAATCTTATGGTTGTTTTGCTGGTAATTTTAAATGATGACGTCTATGAAAATTGTAATTTTTGGTGCAAGTGGTAAGACTGGCTCACTTTTGGTTGATCAGGCACTTGCAAGTGGCCATCAGGTGACTGCTTTTGTCCGGAGAGAAGGGACTGCGTTTCAACCGCACGCCAACCTAAAAATCATAACTGGAACCCTCGATAATACTGACCGATTGAAAGAAGCAATTTCAGGAGCTGATGCCTGCATCTCTGCTTTGGGCGGAGGTTCGCTTACCAAACACTCTCCGGAAATCAGTTCAGGAATTGACCGAATTGTTAGCCTGATGGAGCAGGAAGGCGTTAAACGGTTAATCTACCTTTCGAGTTTGGGAGCAGGTGAAAGCCGTTATTTTATGGGACCGGTTCTTCGTTTCTTTTTAACATCTGTCTTACTTCGTGTTCCGCTTGCCGATCATAATACCAATGAAGAACGCATCGCGAAGAGCAAGTTGCAATGGACAATCGTTCGTCCCGGAGGCCTTACCGACGGACCAAAAACCGGAAAAATGAATCATGGAACTGAAAAGCCTGTATTGAAAGGCAGTTCAAG
This sequence comes from uncultured Prolixibacteraceae bacterium, assembly GCA_903834475.1. Lineage (GTDB taxonomy): Bacteria > Bacteroidota > Bacteroidia > Bacteroidales > Prolixibacteraceae > Aquipluma. The sequence continues at coordinate 2,688 of CAILJH010000044.1, forward strand.
CATCTCGCGGGCCAATGTCGCGTCATTTATGCTCGATCAGCTTTCAGATTCTACTTCCATCAATCAATACGTCTGGATTCAGGAGATTTCGTAGATCGGCTTATTTCACCCTTTTCAGGCTGAATAGTTTCAGGATAAAGCGTGGCAAAGGTTTGTCTGACGGGCGCTTGTGCAGATTGATATAGATTCCCAGTTTTTTAAGAATCGGAACCCGATGTGTTTCTACAAATTCAATTAAAGTTCCTTCCGGAGCCTGAATATATGAAAAACTACCAGCTGCTTCGCCCATATCGAACGTGTCGCCCTGGCTTGCACTATCTACTGTAAACGCAAAACCTTTGTTTTTCACTTCGGTTCGTAAATCATCCATTCCGTGCATATCGAAGCAAAGATGAATAAACCCAAGGTCGCCCCACATGCGTCCTTTAAAAATATCGACCGGTTCACGGTCAAGTACCTGAATGAGTTCAATTTCTGAAGGCCCAAAAAGCGGACTGAACGGACCAGTTCTTTTTTCACTGTAGCGCAGTAATACCCTGCGGAATTTGTCATTCGATCCGGGAAGGCCTTTCCAGTCAGTAAAAATGCCGGTTTTGTCGTAAATTACCTGATCATATTTCAGAATACCAGTATATACTTTCAAACTGCTTTCCATGTCGGTTACCCCGATGACCGTACCCAATATGCCGCCATTCGTTGCTTTGGTTGGCATGAAAACATAGGAATTTTGCACTAATTCCCAAATATTTTCGAATATATCCTGAACATAGAAATGTAGATTTCCGGAAGGATCGCTGGTAATTTCGGTAAGCAAGTTCAGCCCTTTTGCTTTAAAATTTGTGTAAGCTGCCTGAATATCGGCTGTTTTAAGTTTTCCGACTGAGATACCCAGATCGCCCAACAAAATCGGAAGCTTGGGTCCAACAGGCACTTTACCGGTGTGCTGCCAAACTTCAAATCCTCCTCCTCCCTGCATGTTCAGGGCAAGGACAGCATGTCGCTCACGGGTTTCCCCTTCGGTATGATGAAGCATGAGTTTTGCAACTGCTTTTTCATCGAACACTAAAATGTCCATTCCAAAATTTTCACGAAACCATTTAAAAGCTTCAGCTAAATTTTCAACACCTACACCCAATTGCTGGATTCCGTTAATTTGTTTTGTCATTTGTTCAGTGTTTGACTACTTTACATCGGTTTGATGCGTGTAGCCATGTAATAATAAAGTGATGGTAAAAACCGGCGAATGTGCAGCATCATCATCTCGCTGCCACCTACCCAGATTTCTTTCTTCTCATGTTTTAATCCTGAAAAAATAAGCCGGGCAGCTTTTTCAGCAGTAATTCCATTGGCCTGTCCGTCATCGATTTTTCCATGTTCCTTGCCTTCTTTGTCGATGGCAAATCTGGAGATGTTTGTTTGAACCCGTCCCGGAATTAAAATACTTACTTTGATGTTATATTTCGAATTTTCAGCAAGCAGACTTTCGAAAAATCCATGAATTGCGTGTTTCGACGCAGAATATGCAGACCGGTATGGAAATCCAAATTTCCCAACTAAACTCGATGTTGCAGCCAGCTGACCTCCGCCATTCTGGATCATGTGCGGCAATACAGCTTTGGTCAAAGCCACCACGCCAAAGAAATTGACTTCCATGATCTTTCGGTCGTTTTCGATGGGGGTTTCTGAGACTAATGAGCGCTGACTAATTCCGGCGAATTGATACAATCCGGAAATTTTTTCCCCTTCACCGATCACTTTTTTTGCTGTTTCGAAAATCGACTGGGTATTGAGCATGTCGAGCGGCTCAATCCGAACCGTGCTTCCACGGACAACAATTTCAGCTGCGGTATTTTCCAATCCCGCTAAATCGCGATCGGAAATAATGAGGCGAACTCCGGAAGAAGCCAGTTCCAGTGAAAGAGAGCGCCCCATTCCTGAAGCTGCTCCGGTAATCCAAAAAGTCTTTCCGGTAAAATTCATAAGTATCAATTCTTGAGCGAACGAAATTATAAAAATAATTGCAGTAAAAAACGCAGGTAATCGGATTAGAATCCTTTTACCTGCGTTTTATTTTATTTCGCAAGATTTTATTTGCAAACTACAGAAGGCTGTATCCTGAACGGTATTCGTAGTGCATCAGTTTAGTAGCAGCACCATCGGTATCATCAATAAATTTCTCTGTTGCAGGATTCCATTTGACGGTCCGTTTCAGTTCGCAGGCAATGTTGCCCAGGTTGCAGACCGTACAACTGCTGTGACCGATTTCAACCGGAACTGCCGGATCTTTGCGTCCACGAACAGCTTCAATGAAATTAACCTGATGTGGAATTTTGGTTTCATAAGGACCGGTATCGTCTTTGGCTTTTGCCGGAGGTAATAATTTGTCGTTCGAAGCTTTGAACATGCCACGAGCCACTTCGATCCATCCATCTTTTCCGATGAATTTTACTCCTTTTGTTTTTGCAGTGTCAAATGGTTCCGAGGTCATTATTACCCCATTGGCATATTTAAACTGCATAAATTCAGTTCCGTCGCCTATTGGAGATGCTTCGATAGGTCCGTTCCGATCCATACCGAGTCCCCATTGGGCAATGTCGAACATATGAGCGCCCCAGTCGGTAGTAAAACCACCTCCCATACCCTGATACCATCTCCATGCACCCCAAAATTCTTCATCTTTTTCAGGATCAAGGGTAATTGGCGGATCTAATTCCTTGTTGAAATGAAATGGATGTGGCAATGATCCCTGCCAAAGGTCCCAGTTCAGATCAGCAGGTATCGCTTCTTCGGGAAGATCGTATGGTCTTGGAGGAGCTCCAACGTATGCATTTACTTTTTCAATTTTTCCCAGAGCACCTGACTGAACCATTTTTACTGCATGCTGGAAGTTCGGATCCGAACGCTGCTGGCTTCCCAGTCCAAAAATACGCTTGGTTTCGTGCACTACTTTTCTCAATTCCTGTCCTTCTTTAATGGTGAAGGTCATTGGTTTTTCGAGGTACACATCTTTTCCGGCTTTACAGGCAGCAATGGCAATCCGCGCATGAGAATGGTCAGGAACAGCAATTACAACTGCATTTATATCTTTCCGTGCAAGTAGCTCTTCAAATTTTTCGTAAGTCTGAACTTCAGCTTGTTTCCCGGCTTTTGCATAAAACGCCTTCACCCTTTTTTCGAATCGTTTACGTTTGATACCATAAACATCGCAACCGGCAACGACTGTAACTCCAGGTATTTGCAGAAAGCCATTCAGTAAAAACATCGACTGGCGACCCATTCCAATGAATCCCAGTTTCAGTTCGGAATCTGCTACGGTGTTCGTAAAGGCTGACAATGAGGAGAACATAGCAACACCAGCTGCTCCCACAGCTGCAGTTCCAATAAACTGACGTCTTGAAACTCCTTTTTTGATTTGATTTTCCATGGATATAATTTAAGTGTTAATTAGATTTGCTTGGTTTCCAGTGTCTTGTTAATAAACTTTTAACTCATCGTCATGCCGAACGTTCGACTGAGCTCACGTCGAAGGCTTGTTTCGGCATCCCAAAATAGAATGAGACCCCGAAATACCTGCCAGCCGGCAGGCTGGAATTCGGGGTGACTGGGGCTTGACATTATTAGTTTTAACATAATTCATGTTTGTAAAAGTACTTTTTTGAATGACTTGTACAAAATAAAATTTGGATATCTACTTGAACTGCTCTCTATTTAAATTTCAATTTCTCCGCGAAGGTAGGTAACCGCTTTTCCGGCAATCAATACCCGGTCGGCTTTCAGGCTGCACCAGAGTTGCCCGCCACGTTCCGATAGCTGTAAAGCTGTCATCTCCGTTTTATTCAGTCTGTCTGACCAAAAAGGAACCAGGGTGGTATGTGCCGATCCGGTCACCGGATCTTCATCGATTCCCTCGTTGGGAGCAAAAAATCGACTCACAAAATCAACTTCATTTCCCCTGGCGGTAATCATGATTCCGCGGGCATCAGTTTGTTTTAAGATATGAAAATTGGGTTTCATATTCCGGATAATTTCTTCTGAATCGAATAGCAGCAGGTAGTCTGTTCTTCCTTTCAGAGTGGTTGTTGGCTGAAATCCAAAGGCTTCAGTAAAAACCGGATTGGAATCTTCCGGAGCAACCGTGTCTGCCGGGAAATTGAGTTGAAGCAGATCTCCAATTTTACGAACGGTAAGTATCCCGCTTTTGCTGTTAAATGACAGGATTTCCTCCTGAAAATTCAATTCGTTGAAAAGAACATGTGCAGTTGCCAGCGTGGCATGTCCGCAAAGATTTACCTCGGAAACAGGTGTGAACCAACGAATATGAAAACTCTTGTTTTCAGGAATAAAAAAAGCTGTTTCCGAAAGATTGTTTTCGGCTGCTATGATTTGCATCATTTCATCCGAAAGCCATTTCTGGAGCGGCACAACAGCCGCAGGGTTTCCTTTAAAAAGCTCTGAGGCAAAGGCATCAACCTGATAGATTTTAAGTTTCATCGTACTAAAATTTTACCGTCAGTTTCAGATTTAATTTCCGCTGGGTCAGGTAATTCGGAACCCCGAACATATCGCCTGAATTATTGGAAACCCAAAAGTATGAAATCGTATTGTTGATTCCCAGCAGGTTAAATACTTCAAGGCTCAGCCACATATCGTGTATTGAATTGAGCGTTTTGTTTTTGTATTGTTTATGATCCTGATTGATCAGCACTTTTGAAAAACCCAAATCGATCCGGCGGTAGGGCGGAATGCGGAAAACATCCTGGTATGGTTGCGAGTTGGGTGGTCCGGTTGGAAGTCTCGAACCGTAAAAGGCCGTCATGTGCATCTTCCAGGTCGGATTTCCGGGGAAATAATCCTGAAAGAAAATACTGAAATTCATTTTCTGATCGGTTGGTCTGGGAATGTAGCCATGCCCGTCACCCAGAATATCCTGTTCAGTTTTCATGAGTGAAAGGCTTGCCCATGACTCTATTCCGCTTACAAATTCACCATTCACCTTCATGTCCCAACCTAAAGTGTAGCCTTTTGCCTGAAGTTCGGGCAAATACCTGATCCGTACATTGTCAATCTGATAAGGAATCAGGTTCGACATGTATTTATAGTACATTTCGGAAGTGAATTTGAAAGGACGGTCCCATGCCCTGAAGATATAGTCAGAGCCCAAAACCAACTGAGTCGATCGCTGAGCTTTGGTACCGGGATAAATCAATCCATTTCGGTCTTTGAGTTCCTTGTAAAACGGCGCCTGATCATAAATTCCTCCGGAAAGATGAAATACAAAATTGGTATTCCAGTCCGGATAATACCTCAGGGTGCCTCTCGGACTCAGCAAAAACTCTTCGGAATATGTCCAGTATTGCGAACGGATTCCGGCTGTAGCATACAAAGAGCCTTTGCTGATTGGTATCTGGTAGGTATCCTGAACGAATCCAGACCAGCGAAATGAATTCATGCTGTATTTCGTAATGGTGGAGCTAAAAAGGTTGAGATTTAAAATTGCATTCGGATCGTACGGAATGGACGGATCAAATTCAGTACGAGGTAAGGAATAGCCGGTTGAGTCGCGCAAAATCCATTCATTCATCCGGTCCTTAATCACTTCACCCGAAACTTTAATTCCCCAATTTACCAGATGATTAGCCGAATTGAATGCCCCTTTATGTTCGAAACTGTACACATTTGCATTCAGGTAATTGCGGGCATGATTCAGGAAAGTGCCTACACCGATGTTCAGAACACTATCGCCCAGATTGGCAGATCCCAGATTTTTTTCCAGTTCGTTCAGGTAATATTGTCCCAGAATGTCATAGGTTTCCTCTTCTTTCGAGTTATAGGCTGAGGCTATGAATTTCATGTTCAACCGGCTTCCGGCATGGTAATTGGCAACCAGTGCTCCGGTAAGAGTAGCAAATTTATCGACCTCCTGACCTTCGAAATAAACCGTAGCATTGTAAGCCTTGTTGAATGTTCCGAAGCTTGTTTTTCGCGTTTGTGGAACGAAATTGTACTGGTTTTGCGCAAGGTTTCCCAGAAAAGAAACATCAAATTTCGGATTGAATTTGTAAGTCAGATAGGTTTGAATATCGATAAAACGGGGATTATATTCACCCTTTGTGTCGAGCGTACCCAAGAGATATTTGTTTGTTTTATAGCGAACTCCGGTGATATGCGAGAATTTCTTGTTTTTGCTCTGACCTTCCAGTTCGAGTGAACCTCCCAGAAGACTTGCGGAGGCACTTCCGGCGAATTCGGTTGGTTTGCGGTATTTGATGTCGAGTACCGACGACATTTTATCGCCGTATTTGGCATCAAAACCTCCGGCAGAGAATTCAATACCTGATACCATGTCGGAATTAATAAAACTCATTCCTTCCTGCTGTCCCGCACGAACCAGCATGGGCCGGTAAACTTCAATATCGTTTACATAAACCAGATTCTCATCGAAATTTCCACCCCGGACTGAATACTGTGAACTCAATTCGTTGTTTGATGAAACTCCGGGTAATGTTTTAATCAGGGCTTCAACACCGCCGGTTCCAGCATCAGTCATGCCGTTCAGGTATTTTGCTTCAATCTGGTTCATGTTGGTTTTATTCCGCTTCATCTGGGTAACCCGGACTTCATCAATCTCTTGAGTGATCTGCTGAAGGGTGACGTTCATTTCAAGCCGCTGTTCTTCGCTGGCGGTGATTGTTTTTTCAACCGACCCATAGCCAATGATGGAATAAACCATGACCACCTTTTTCTTTGCCGGAATTCGTAAAAGGTATTCGCCATTGCGGTTCGATACCGTTCCGATGGAAGAGTTTTTTAATGAGATATTGGCCAGTTCGACAGGTTTTCCGGTTTCGTCGTTCACTTTCCCGAATAGAGTGGCGTTGTTGCTTTGTGCGAATAAGTTTGCAGAATATAGAAATAGTGCGGTAGCGATTAAAAGCGAATGGATTGACCTCATGCGGCAAAAATAATATTTCTATATTATAAACTGTTCAGAGCCTGATTAATTGTTTCAGACGAGGTGTTTTTGTTAAGCTTGAATCATCTCCGAAAAGTCTTTTTTTGCCACAAAGGCTCTAAGACTCTAAGTTTCATAAAGGTTGAGACCACTCCGAAAAGTCTTTTTTTGCCACCAAAACACGAAACCACGAAATCTCACCAAAATAAATCTATTGAAATTCAGCATTTTGTGCAATTTGGAGACTTGGAGATTTGGTGGCGTTTTTTATTTTTTGACTTTTCGGAGTTGACTCAAGGTTAAAATATTTAATTACAGTGTTTTGTGAATCTTTGCGTCCTGGTGTCTTTTTGGCATTTCTTTGTTTTAAGGTTTTCGGAGGGGACTCACCTTTCAATCGGAAAACTTATCACTTAAAATTCGTTCAATAAATTCAAGGTGTGGCAGGCCACCACGCCTGCAGTTTCGGTACGAAGACGACTTTCTCCCAGACTAACCGCCTCGAATCCTGATTTTAGCGCCAATTCTATCTCTTCAGGCGAAAAATCACCCTCCGGTCCGATCAGAATCAGGTAGTTCTGATTCTGAACAATCCGGTTTTTGAGTAATTCGCGGCCTTGTTCTTCGCAGTGCGCAATGAATTTCTGTCCTTCAAAAGGTTGCCTGATCAGCTCGCTCAGTTTAGTCAACGGATCCAGTTGTGGCAAGTATGCTTTTAACGATTGTTTCATGGCCGAAACCATCACCTTTTCAAGTCGCTCCGGTTTAATTTCCTTCCGTTCGGAATGTTGACAAAGTATTGGAATCACCCTGTTGATGCCTATTTCAGTGGCTTTTTCCAGAAACCATTCCATGCGTTCGATATTTTTTGTGGGTGCAATGGCGATTTGAATCTGAAATTTCCGGAACCCAAAATTTAATTCCGATTGGATCACTTTCACTGTGCATCTTTTGGGATTTGGGTCGGTTATTTCAGCGTTAAAACAGCCGCCAAGTCCATCAACCAGCATAATCTGGTCGCCTTTTCCGAGCCGTAAAACCCGGACACAATGCTTCGATTCGTCTTCGCTGAGCGTGTAATTGTTTCCTGAAATATCGGGTGTGTAGAAAATGTGCATCTGTTTCGAAAGAGTAATTTAAAGATTAAAGTTGAACCGATAGTGTTTTTTGCCACCAACACACTAAATCACCAAACTCCACCAAAATGAACAGGCTTAATAACCTGTTTTTGTGATGTTTGGTGTCTTGGTGCTTTTGTGGCTACACCGATTTTGGTGTAAACTGAAAGGCAACTTGTCCGGCCCGTGCCGAAACATCCCTCCATTTGTCAACTTCAAAATCCATGACAACCGTTGCGCATGTAGGCATATCCGATAGAAATCCGTTGACCAGGTTGTACACCAGTGAATGAACCGTTGGATTGTGCCCAAAAACGAAAACCGTTTGAACCTCATTCGGCAATTCATGAAGCAGTTCAATAAAATGATGTGTTGTCAGCCCTTCGTATAAAACTTGTTCCTGATGAATGGAATCGGCTGGAATTCCCAGATTCTGAGAATAGATGGAAGCTGTGTGCATCGTCCGCGTGGCAGGACTTGCGATAACCATTTCAGGAAATACGCCCAGTTCTTTGAGTCGCAGACTTATTTTTTCAGCATCCGAGATTCCCCGGTCAGTCAAATCCCGGTGAAAATCATCGTCGTAACCAAAAGGATCTGATTTTGCATGTCTGACAATTACTACCCGTTTCATAGTTCGATGTTTTTCTGTAAAATTAATCTATTTTTAGCTTTCCTGAACAAAATTTTCAAATGAAGCGAATCGGCTTATTATCAGATACCCACGGAATGTTGAGTCCACGGATTTTTAAATTCTTCGAACCGGTCGACGAAATATGGCATGCAGGCGATATCGGCAACGCCGAAACTGCCGATCGGCTTTCGGCATTCAAACCGCTGAGGGCAGTGCACGGAAATATCGACGATCATGTTCTGAGGCGGATGTTTCCGCCTGATATGCGTTTTTTCTGTGAAGAAGTTGATGTTTTAATAACCCACATTGGCGGATATCCCGGAAAGTATGAGGCCCGTGTCCGGAACCTGTTCCATATAAAATCTCCCCAACTTTTTATATGCGGCCACTCCCATATTCTGAAAGTTATTTTCGATCCGAAATACAATTTGCTTCACGTCAATCCGGGTGCAGCCGGAAACAAAGGTATTCACCGGGTTTGCACAGCTGTTCGGTTTGTAATCAATGGGAAGGATATCAAGGACATGGAAGTGCTGGAATTTGAACGGAATATTTTTCATGAAGAATAAGATGAAAGGAAATACGATTCAGCCTAAGGTAGTAGGTGAAGTTCTACAATCTTAACCTTTTGATTTTTGATTTGTAATCGAAGTCTTTAAAGTGTTTCAATGCTTTGTTGACTTGAATTCAGATTCTGTCTTTCTGGGATTCAGTGGTTAAAACCTGCTATGTCTCGTCTTTAAATGTCAAGTTGATGCAATTTGACTCTCTATCTTGAAACGCTTAACCAGTTGATTGAACATTTGATTAGACATTTTCGTTTCCATCAAAAAGAAACGAATGAGAAGATTCATTTTTGTATTTCTGCTAGTAATTTCAGTTCAACAACTTTTCGCCTGTGACATTTGCGGTTGCAGTTCAGGTAACCTTTTCCTGGGACCTGTTCTAATATTCAATAAACACTTTATCGGAATTCGTTATTCATTTCGGAGTTACAGTACCGTACTTAAAGATGACAACAACCAGTTCAGCAACGATTTTTATCAGACGACTGAACTATGGGGCGGTTTCAAAATCAAAAATAAATTTCAGGTATTGGGTTTTGTTCCTTTCAACATCAATCACTCAAATACTGATGATGGAATTAAATCAAATAACGGGTTTGGCGATATGACGGTATTAGGGAATTATAACTTATTCAACAAAATGTCATTGAATAAAGATACCATGACTGTCGGTCAGCAATTATGGATCGGTGCCGGAGTAAAACTACCGACCGGACATTTTTCAGTTGAATCAAGTGAAATTGTGTCATCAGCCAACAGTCAGGCAGGTTCAGGAAGTTTAGATTTTTTGCTGACAGCTTCTTATTCTCTTGTTATTGACAGTTGGGGGCTATCAAGCAGCATCAATTATAAAATCAATCAGTCTGCGTCTGACTTCAGATTTGGAAATCGTTTTACTGCAAATGCCTTTACTTTTCGGTCATTTCAATCCGGAAAAGTCTTGTTTAGTCCAAATGTTGGGCTTCTTTATGAAAACTTAAATCCAAACGAACTCTCAAAAACAAAAATCAAAAGTACAGGCGGGTATGATTTATTAGCTGCAATTGGTTTAGAAACAGTGTTTGATAGAATCAACATTGGTTTCAGCACACAACTTCCTTTGGTATCAAATCTTTCTGATGGACAAACAAAAATAAATATGAGAGGAATGCTGCATTTGACCTATGCATTTTAAATCGTTTTTACCAAAATTCTGAAAGAGAAGCATACCACAGCGTACTCCCACATAAGCCGGGTTTCGGTACTTTGTTGACAGGAAATTAGTCCCGAGAGCTATCAGGATGAAAGGAAATACTTCGGAAGAAATTTGTCTGAATAATACCGTACTTTATTCAGCGGAACGTTTTAGCCTATGCCAAATCACCCGTTCACCATCCCATGCAATTGTTACTGACAGCATTTTTTCGTAAATTAGCTGTATGAAAAAAATAGATGTAGATGTGGACTTTATTGGTGGAGAAGGTCCCTTAACTGAATCCGAGGAAAAAGCACTTCGCGAATTCTTTAGACAGAGCAAAGAAGCTTCAACTAAGTCTGGCAATAAAAGACCCAAGCCAGTCAAACGTCCAAATGTTACTGCCTGATTTTTTTGATTGATAGAGTCACTGTCTTCAACGAAAAACTAATCCTGCCATTCAGAAAATGAACAACCGAATGCAGTAGCTGGTGAAGTTTTGCAATCTTCACCGTTTGTTTTAAGATATTTAATCCAGTTTTATTTAGGGTTTAATTGCTTCTTTGAAAGTAATTTAGCCATGAGTCGGGAAAACAAAAAGCTTCCGAAAAACATACTTCTTCTACTATTCCGCAGACCCAAAAACTTCCCTTTTTCAACTTTTTCCCTGCCTGTCTGTTTTGAAGAGAAAATAAATATTTATGACAAAATTTCTTTTCATTTTAATTCTATCAGGTATGACACAAATAAGTTCAGGACAGACCGAAACTGCAACCTTCGGAGGTGGTTGTTTCTGGTGTACCGAGGCCATTTTCAAGAGTTTAAAAGGCGTTGAAACAGTTGAGTCGGGCTATTCAGGCGGAAAGTTGAAGAATCCAACGTACAAGGAAGTTTGCACCGGCGAAACCGGTCATGCTGAAGTCATTCAAATTACTTTCGATCCGAAAGTGATTGGTTTCCGCGAATTGCTCGAGGTTTTTTGGGAAACACACGATCCGACTTCCCTGAATCAACAGGGTGCCGACCGGGGAACGCAGTACCGTTCAGTGGTTTTTTATCATTCTCCGGAACAAAAGGAAACAGCAGAAAAATACAAGGCCGAACTAAACAAGGAAAATGTTTTCGGCAAGCCGGTGGTCACCGAGATTACGGCTTTCGATAAGTTCTACACGGCTGAGAGCTATCATCAGGATTACTTCGCAAACAACCGTTCGCAAGGGTATTGCCAGTTTGTAATCGTTCCGAAACTCGAAAAATTTAAAAAGATTTTCAAAGACAAACTCAAATAATCAATCGGTGAGAAATTCATTTATTCTCTTGATATTCCTTTCTTTAGTGGCTTCAATTGGTGCAAATGCTCAACGGGAAGTGAAAATACCGGGAGATTCCACGAAGGTACTGAAACGGTATGTTTTTATGTTTCTGAATGAAGGTCTGAAACGAGATCAGGATTCGGCAACATTGGTCCGGATTCAGGAAGGGCATATGAAACATATCGGCGAAATGGCCCAAACCGGTCAGATGGTGGTTGCGGGGCCGTTCGAAGACGGAGGGAAATATCGCGGAATCCTGATTTTTGATGTGGATTCGATTTCTCAGGCAATCCGCATGGAATCAACCGATCCGGGAGTGCTTTCAGGTCGTTTCGAAATGCAGGCTTTTTTCTGGTGGACAACGAAGGGAAGCAAACTGCCGTAAGATTTGCTGGTTCTATATTTTAGATTTTTTTTAGTGACTGTTAAATTTCCCGTAGGGAAAATATATGGGTAGAAAAGTAGCCATTTACAGACTCATTTTGTCCCGTACGGGACAAAAGATTATCAAAATCATTCTTTTCCTACCCACGTTTTGTTCCTAACGGAACGATAAAATAAAAATTAAACAGTTTTTTACAATAGTCATTGGTTGTCATTCATAGTCATTACTTGTAGTACTCAACAAGTAATGACTATGAATGACGTGAAACAAATGACAATTAATGACTTCAATTCACTTCGATTGATATTCTGATACAGGACAATGTCAATTAAAACAGGTAATTCAACCCAATATACATGCCTGAAGTACCGTCCTGAACGTTCGGTGTCATCCCATAATCAACCGCGATGACGAAGTTTTCATTCATTACAATCCGGAGTCCGGCTCCATAGGAATAGTGAAATTTTTCCTTATCTGCAATGTAATAATCAGCAGGAATGGTAGCAGCAATTTCCTTTGGTATATCAATCTTCTTGGTCACTTTACCAAAGTCCGTAAACGCGTTTAATCCCAGGTAGAAGTTGTTTTTTATCCATTGAAACCGTACTACTTTCCAGCGCATTTCGGCATTTCCATAAAAGAAACCATCGCCAATAACCCGGTTGCGAAGAATTCCACGCATCGTTTTCGCGCCTCCCAAACCTTCGGAAAGTGCTCCGGTAAGCACTGAGGTTATGACCTGAGACTGATAATAAAATGGCGCATGACCGGCAACCGTTGTTTGGTATGATAAACGGTAAACAAACGACAGTTTTTTAGGAACGAGTGTAAAATACTCCCGGTGAATCAGGCTGATTTTGGCAAACGAACTTTCGGCACCTAAAAATTTTGGAGCAGCTTCCAAAACAGCTTCCGTCCAGATTCCCTTCATCGGATTTGGCCGGTTGTCGCGGCTGTCAAAAACAATTCCACCTTTAACTGTAGGAACAAATCCGCCATTGGCCTCATTGGCCGAAATGATTCCCCAGTCCTGGTATTTCTGAAACAATCCCTGAACAGCCGGTAAAACATCACTTCCTTTTTTGCCTTTGTTGAGCTTATCCAGATTGACATCTTTGATTACAAAATTCTGAAGGTTAAAACCGCTCACCCATTTGATGTGTTCTCCGGATAAATGGCCCTGAAGATCGACTTTAAACCGAAATAGATTCCGGTCATATTTGTAAAACATCCTGGTTTTGTAGGCACTCGATCCGGAATCAGTCCAGTCCGGCTGATAAACTGCGTTATAACCGTTATAACCATAAAAATCGTAGGCCTGATCCGAAAGGTAACTCAGGTCGACTGAGGTTCGTAATCCTTTAATTAACTGATCTGAATCGTAATAAAACCGGTTGATTCCGCTTCCTTTGGTAAAACGTGAAACTTCGAAATAGAGCGAATGATTGTATTTTGGAAAGCGGCTTCCATTGCCGTAATTGTATAAATTCACCAATGCGCCGTACTGAAATCCAAGGTCGGTATCGAAGGCAACGGTTGGCAGGGCACCAAAATTCCAGTCTTTTTTAACCAGATCATCCTTCTTTTCGGATTGGGCGAAAAGGGCCAACGAAAGACAAATAAACAGTGCGGAAAGGAAATGTTTTTTCATAGGTTAAAGATTTGAATTAAACGAAGATAGAAAAATTCAATTAGCATCCAACTGCAGGAGCTTAATATTCAGATGAAGGTTATGCTTCAATCCTGAAAAATTTGACTTTTTCAGCGTACCCGGCAGATTCCGATTGAAAGATTTCACCCCATTTTAATTGTTTTGTGCAGTTTGTCCTACCCGTTGTGCAGCTTGTCCGATTAATCTCTTAAATTGTCTCCCGAAAGGTTTACTTCGCTGAAACCTTTAAATTCAATCAGGATGAAACCAATAATTTTATTGTTGCTGCTGTTGATTTGCTGCTTCCGAATTACCAATGCGGAAGAATATAATGCTACGAAGAACCTTGATATAAGGAAACTGATGGAATCAAGGTTCCTTGAAAGGGACACTCCATTAAAATATGATTCAAATATTTTAATTCTGCTGAAGGGAAATCCTACGAAGGAAGATTCCCTGATCTTTAAAGAATTGGTTGACACACTAAATGTGTTGATTGATAAATGGGATGTTTATCTGATTCCAAAGGGAACTTCAAATCTTGTTGTTGAGATCAATTCGTCATCGATAGAAAGTAGCTGTCGATTCATTGAACAGTTTTATAGTCAAGTTGAAATCTCAAAAACCACAGTTGTATTGGACCTTCCGGAAACTCTTGATTATGCAAGTAGAAAGAAAGCGATTTATTATCATATTCTGCGTTCATTAGTAGTTTCAAAATCAGCAACGCCGCTTCTTCCTTTTGCAGTTCCAGGCTCTGTTTTTACCGAATCTGATCCTGCCCGAATCAAATTTTTGCGCATCGATTTTGACTTAATAAGAGTCATTTACTCAAACCAATTGCAGGAATTTTTAGGAATAAATAAAAAGGGATATTCACCTTCTCCAAAGATTCAACTTTTGGTTTTTGTAAATTTGATTGCGATCTTGATTTCCCTGGTATTTCTAATTCTACTATTTCAAAAAGGGAAATTTAGTGCCCATAATTTTAGTTTTTTGAGATTTCTAAGTCAAGGATTATTGGTCTTGTCAGCATTTATGATTTATATTCTGGTCTATGATTTGTATTTCTATATTGCATTTTCCCCCAGTGGTTACGATTTTAAGCTAATAATATATTCGATTTTAGGAGTTTGTATAATGGGTATTGTATCCGTTGTTGTTATTTTTTTGATAGAATACTTCACTCTAAAAGGTAAAGAAAATTTACCGCTGCAGATTATTGTTCCAATTTTGAGTACATCATTTATACCTTTAATTCTTCTTTTACTTGTACAACTTATGTTTCCGACAATAAGTCAAGACTCGCTATTCATATCCGTATCGATTCGAGGATCAATTACTTATTTTACGCTTTTTGGAATTGCACGTGCATTTTATATTTTCACCAGTAAAAAGTCCGAAAGCATCATCCGCAAAAAGGACCTTGAATTAGCCCGGATGAACGAACTTCAAAAGCAAACCGAACTCCAGTCGCTTCGCGCAAAGATCAACCCGCACTTTTTATACAATGCGCTGAATTCGATTGCCAGTCTGGCCACCACCGATGCCCCAAAAACCGAGCAAATGGCTTTGGCGCTGTCCGACTTTTTCAAATACGCCATCAACCGCGAGCAGAAACAGTTGAACACGCTTTCCGAAGAACTGAACGCCATCCGCACCTACCTCGAAATCGAAAAAGTACGTTTTGGTGACCGGCTGAGTTTCGAGATCGATTGCCCCGAAGACTTGATGAATATCCACATTCCGCAACTGCTGATCCAGCCATTGGTCGAGAATGCCATCAAACACGGTTTGTCGCAAATCACCGAAAGCGGGCTGATCCGGATTTTGGTGAACCGTGTAGAAAACCAAATAAAAATTCGGGTGTACGACAATGGTCCGGCTTTTCCCGAAGGACCGCTCACCGGTTTTGGCATTCAGAATACCCAGGAACGGATTGCCTTGCTCTACGGCGCAAAAGCCACGATCAACTGGCAGAACGGGGCGGAGAAGTATATTGAAATTAAGCTTCCGGTTTTAATTTAGCTTATTAAAATAAATCATACTTTTGCCGTCATTATGGTAATTTTAAATCCGAATGGCATACCAATCCATTAAACTTAATTATTCAACCAATCACCAGCTAAAAACCAATAAATCATGAGAATCCTTTCGACTTTTCTAATCCTGTTTCTTTTCGTTTCAGTATCATTTGGGCAAATCAAATTTGAAAAAGGATATATTATTACCAACGATCATAAGCGAGTTGAGTGTTTTATAAAGAATCTGGACTGGAAAAATAATCCGGCAGATTTTATTTATAAGCTCACCGAATTGTCTGCTCCTGAAATGGGCAACCTGGCTTCGGTCCGCGAATTTGGCATTTCAAAATCCTTCAGGTTTGTGAATGCTGAGGTTAAGATTGATCGCCAGACCAAGCCTGCTGTCAACCCGAAAAATGAAGCGATTCCTGTATGGACCAAGGAGAAATTGTTTTTGCGGGTTATTTCCGAAGGGAAAGCAAAACTATATAGCTATGAAAGTAACCGATTGAAGCGGTTTTTCTATTCGCTGAATGATTCTTCTGTTACCCAATTAATTTACCTTGAAGCTCTGAACGGAACAACCTTGGTTAAAAACACCAGTTACCAGCAACAATTGTGGGGAAATTTGAGGGCTCCGATGGCAACGATGAATTCGATCAAGGCAATTGGCTATAACGAGAAAGAACTTACAGCATATATACAGGAATACAATGGTGATTCAGGCACAAGTACAAGCCCATTGGTGCAAACTAAACGAAGGGCCTACTTTAACCTGAAGTTTGCACCTGGCTTAAATATCTCTTCGGTTTCACTGTCCACCGTACTCGATGGTTCAAACAAAGCGTTCCAATCGACTTTTGACAGCAAACCGACATTTCGTTTGGGCTTGGAATCTGAATTGATCCTGCCCTTCAATAATTATCATTGGGGAATTCTTTTTGAACCAACTTTCCAATCCTATCAATCTGAAGTGGAAGGTAAATACGGAACTTCAACAATCACCTACAGTTCAATTGAATTTCCGATTGGCCTTAGATATTATTACCCTTTGAATGATAACACCCGGCTTTTTCTGAACGGACTGATTATCCCGGCTGCTTCAATGAATCTCAACTCCAAAATCGAATATCATACGTTTTTTGCCAATATGACTGATGTTAAAACAGTTGATGTGGCATCCTCAGGCAGTGCTGCTCTGG
The DNA here is from genome assembly GCA_903834475.1 of uncultured Prolixibacteraceae bacterium. Lineage (GTDB taxonomy): Bacteria > Bacteroidota > Bacteroidia > Bacteroidales > Prolixibacteraceae > Aquipluma. The sequence goes on from CAILJH010000044.1 coordinate 19,707, forward strand.
GTGGTGGAGTTGAGCATAAACGTTTCAGCCTCGAAACACGTTATTACACCAGCCGGAATTTATTTAGTGGACAGCCCTCTGAAAGTGCCAACTACAGCAGATTCTCAGTTGTTTTAGGATACAAATTCTTAAAAACAAGGTTTAAATAAGCCGACTGATTTCCTTTTTTTATCATGGCGGGATTTTGTTCACGTATTGCCCATTCACGCGAAGTGACTGGATTTAATTTGCTGAAATCCGGGGAATGAATACCAATATTTATATAGCCGATTTGAATGACCATACCAATCGCTAAATACCGCACCCTGATTGCCGATGACGAGCAACCCGCCCGCGATCGACTCAAAAATCTGCTGGCCACCCATGCTGATCAGATTGAGCTGATTGGTGAAGCTGTGAACGGACTGGAATGCCTGGAACTAATCGACCGGCTGAAACCCGACCTGGTTTTTCTCGATATTCAGATGCCCGGACTCAATGGTTTTGAAGTGTTGCAGCAAACTAATCATTCGCCGGTGGTGATTTTTTGCACCGCCTACGACGAGTTTGCCTTGCAGGCTTTCGAAACCAACAGCATCGACTACATTGTTAAGCCCGTCAAGGCAGAGCGAATCCAAAAGTCGATCGAAAAGCTCGACTCGCTGAAGCGCCATTCCGATAAACAGGAGTTACTTCGCATCATCGAAAGTTACATCAGTCAGGCTCCGAAAAAGGAAATCACCAGCATTCCGGTCAAACTGGGCGACCGCATGCTTTTTGTGCGTATCGAAGATGTTTCGTATTTCTCGGCCGAGGAAAAGTATGTTACGATATTCACCAAAGACGGCAAAACCTACCTCTGCGATTTTCCGCTGAAAAGCCTGGAAGAAAAGCTGGGCGAGGCTTTCCTGCGCATCCACCGTTCGCTGCTGGTAAATGTCAAACGTATTAAAGAGATCAACAAACATTTTAACAGTTGTTTCATCATCAAAATTGATGATGTGACTCAAACCAGACTCCAGTCGGGCCGTGGTTATTATGAGCAGGTCAAAAAGTTGATGGAGATATAGTAACCCTGAACCACATAGTTCACAATAGAAAGGGAAAAACTATGTGCTCTATGTGGTTAATCAATAACACATATCTAAAGTTCCCAAACCAAACTGATTACCGGTCGCGGCGATTGCAAGCAGGTGAGAGATTGATGGAGATTTAGGAACCCTGAACCACATAGTTCACAATAGAAAGGGAAAAACTATGTGCTCTATGTGGTTAATCAATAACACATATCTAAAGTTCCCAAACCAAACTGCTTACCGGTTGCGGCTCTTGCGAGCAGGTGAGGGGGTTGATGGAGATTTAAAATTGAAAATTCAGAAGTTGGAAAGGAAAAATGAACTAATAAACTTCATCATGAGTACCGATGTCGATCAGAACTGCCTTCTTCGGCTTATCTTTGGTGAAATAAAAGATTACACGTAAATTGTAATCGAGCGAAAAGCTCCACAGATCTTTTAATTTACCTGACAAACGATGTGTTTTCAGTTTCGATTCAAAAGGATCGCTGATAAATAAATCCAGCTTTTGCCAAAATAAGGACTCTGCATCAGTTGCTTTTACCCTTTTTCTATAGGCTTTTTTGAAGGAATCACTGAATGAAACTTCCATTACAGCATGTGCTTAAGTTCCTGTATATTTGATGAAAAATTTAATTTTTTTGCTATCTCCTCTTCCTGTGCTTTCTCGTAATTCGAAGCAATTTCGTCTCTTCGTGAATCGGCAATGTTATGCTCCAGCAAATTCATCAATTCAACTTTCTCTTCGAGAGGGAGATTGTATATCGAGTCAACGATACTATTAAATTGAATCACTTGTGTTTTCATGTTATAAATTTTCTTCAAAGATAATAATTCCTGTTTTCCTTTCTCATCCTGAATTCAGAATCAAAATGAGAACCCATTTATTAATACAATATCGGCATAATCTTCGGCTCGCTCAATAGCATTCCCGGTTTTTCACGTCTGATTTCCTGAATGGCATTTTCGATTTGCCCCAGGGTGCAGGGCATGGTAGCAACCGAGAACATGGCTTTTTCGCCCGCGTGCCGGTTGTGGCTCACCGTTTCTATATTGATTTCCTGTTTCCCGATGGCTGTAGCAATAAATCCGGTTGTTCCGGGAATATTTCCGGTGTGGAAAGTAATCAGGTACGGAAAAACAAACTGACTTGCATCGGCCAGGTTGTGTTCCTGTTTCGCTGGATTGTGGCGGATTTTATCGCCGTATCGGGCAATAAATACGATGTCTGATACAATCGACATGGCGGTTTCGGTCGAGCCGGCTCCTTTGCCTACCAGAAAATGAACCCCTGAATATTTGTTGTTGATGCGCACAGCATTGGTCGCACCGTTTACATCCGAAAGGAAGTTGCTGTTTTTAACCAGCATCGGGCGAACGGTGGCATAAATATCGCCATTCACCTTCTTGGCATAACAAATCAGCTTGATTTTGGCGTCAATTTCGCTGGCAAAATCGATGTCTTCCTTGGTTATTTCTTCGATTCCGGAGATCGAAAGTTCCTCTTTCGTAACATCTACGCCAAAGGCCAGTTTAATCAGCAGAATCAGCTTGTGTCCGGCGTCACCGCCATTGATATCCAGGGCAGGATCGGCTTCGGCATAACCACTGTCCTGCGCCATTTTCAGGGCAACGCTGAACTCCAGTTTTTCATTTTGCATCTGGCTCAGGATGTAATTGCTGGTTCCGTTCATAATTCCTGAAACCGATAGCACTTTATCGCCTGTAAAACTTTCCTGAATGGTTTTGATGATCGGTATGGCCCCGCAAACAGCCGCTTCGAATCCGATTTTCACATTCCGTGCTTCGGCAGTTTCAAAGATTGCTTTTCCCCGTTCGGCTAAAAGGGACTTATTGGCGGTAACCAAATGTTTTCCTGAATTAAGAATGTCCAGGCAGAGATTATAAACGAAGTCGCTTTTTCCGCCAATGGTTTCAACCACCAGATCAATCTCGTCTGAAGCGATGATTTGCCGGATATATTCGTTGGCTTCTGCTGCTGAAAGGTCTTTTCCACCACCACAAAACAAATCAAGCGGAATATTAAAACGATCAGCAGCTATTGCCGGACAAAGTTCTACGATTTTCCGGAGTACAATTTTTGTTCCGGCACGCTCCGAAATCTCCTGATTGATTTCTGAAATGATTTGGGTAACGCCGCCGCCAACTGTTCCGCAGCCCAGTATGGCTATGTTTAAAGTTTCCATTTTATGGTTTTGAAATTTTTCGAAATATAAGAAATAAAATTCCGCTAACTCCCTAAACAATTTTCTGAGTATCGTGTTTTAAAGTCAATGATTATTAAAACAACATTCAGGATCAATTTAAAGAGGATTTTATCTTTTTATTAGCAATCGGAATAAAAAAGTCTGTTTTGTTTTCATTTAAGAAAAATAGTTCCATATTTGCATCAAATTATTCAGAAATGACACGTTTTGCTAACATTTCCCTTATTGGTCTTATTCTCGGTATTCTCCTAATTAGGATGCGCGATTGAGGATGGTATGGGTAAAACTATAAAGAGCTTTTAAAGGCCATTCTCGATTCAGGGGATGGCTTTTTTTTTAACAGCCCCTCCCTGCCCGAGGCAGGCGGGTAAATCTCCCCAAGGGGGAGACTTGAAAAAGAGGGATTATTAGATGGTTGAATTAAATAACTGAAATGCCTTTTTAAGCCCCCTCTTTTGGAGGGGGTTGGGGGAGGCCTCTAAAATTAATATTATGAGCGACAGATTGTACATTTTCGACACCACATTACGCGACGGCGAACAAGTCCCGGGGTGTCAGTTGAACACCGTTGAGAAAATCGAAGTTGCACGTGCTTTGGAAGAATTAGGCGTCGATGTAATCGAAGCCGGTTTCCCGATTTCAAGCCCCGGCGATTTCAATTCGGTTGTAGAAATATCAAAAGCGGTTACCTGGCCAACCATTTGTGCCCTCACCCGCGCAGTCGAAAAAGATATTGATGTAGCTGCCGAGGCCCTCAAATTCGCAAAGAAAGGACGCATTCACACTGGTATCGGAACCTCATTTTATCACATTCATTACAAACTGAATTCCAATCAGGATGAAATTATTGAGCGTGCCATTGCTGCCGTGAAATATGCCAAACGCTATGTGGAAGATGTTGAATTCTATGCTGAAGATGCGGGCCGTACCGAAAATGAATACCTGGCCCGGGTGGTTGAAGCGGTGATCAAAGCCGGTGCTACTGTAGTAAATATTCCGGACACAACCGGATATTGTATGCCTCATGAATTTGGTGAAAAAATTAAATTCCTGATAGACAATGTGCCCAATGTTCACAAAGCTATTTTATCGACGCATTGCCACAACGACCTGGGAATGGCTACTGCAAACACCATTGCAGGTATCATGAACGGAGCCCGTCAGGCTGAGGTTACAATTAACGGAATTGGCGAACGCGCCGGAAACACTTCGCTCGAAGAAGTAGTGATGATTCTAAAAAGCCGTTATGCGATTTTGAATATTGACACCAATATTAATACTAAAAATATTTATAAAACCAGCCGTTTGGTTTCGAACCTGATGAATATGCCGGTTCAGCCGAACAAGGCTATTGTAGGTCGCAACGCTTTTGCACATTCCTCCGGAATTCATCAGGATGGCGTGCTGAAAAACCGCGAGAACTACGAAATCATGGATCCTTCTGATGTTGGAATCAACGAATCGAGTATCGTACTGACCGCCCGCAGCGGAAGAGCAGCTTTAAGGCATCGACTTGAATTGATGGGTTTCGAACTGGATAAGGAAAAGCTGGACGATGTTTATGAAAAATTTGTAAAACTGGCCGATAAGAAAAAGGATATCAAAGACGATGATGTGGCCGCCCTGTTGGGAGATGTGAGCAGGAAAGAACGCCGCGTGAAACTTGATTTCCTGCAGGTAGTTACTGGTAAAGGTTTGACTCCTATTGCCAACGTACGGCTTAGTATTGCAGGTGAAATAATGGAAGCAACTGCATCCGGAAACGGTCCGGTTGATGCAGCCCTGAAAGCAGTGAAGAAAATCATTCACCGGAAAGTTATTCTGGAAGAATTTCTGATTCAGGCAATTAACCGTGGCAGTGACGATTTAGGTAAAGTTCACATGCAGGTCAATTACGAAGGTGGAATCTTCCATGGTTTTGGTGCAAACACCGATATTATTACTGCTTCGGTTGAAGCTTTCCTGGATGCGATCAATAAAATTCCTGCAGGAATAGCCTCCCCCAACCCCTCCTAAGGAAGGGCGTATTGTTTAACCACTGATTTCAATAGATCTAAATATAAAAATAAATTTAATTACCCGTTCAGGTTCCCCTCCTTTGGAGGGGGCAGGGGGAGGCTTATTATGAAAACTTTATTTGACAAAATTTGGGATTCGCATGTAGTGAAAGAGGTTGAAGGCGGCCCAAGTGTTTTATACATCGATCAGCATTTGATTCACGAAGTAACCAGCCCGGTTGCATTTCTGGGATTGGAAAAACGCGGGTTGAAAGTTCTTCGTCCGGAGAAAACCATTGCCACTCCCGACCACAACGTACCAACCATCAACCAGCACCTGAGCATTATAGACGAATTGTCGCGCAATCAGGTTGAAATGCTGAAGAAAAACTGCGCCACTCACGGCATCGTTTATCACGGACTCGGAAGCGAAGGACATGGTGTGGTTCACATCATCGGGCCTGAAATGGGAATTACTCAGCCGGGAATGACCATTGTTTGCGGCGACAGCCATACTTCTACTCACGGCGCTTTCGGAGCTATCGCTTTCGGAATCGGCACCAGTGAAGTGGAAATGGTGTTTGCCAGTCAGTGCATCATGCAGCCGAAACCAAAGAAAATGCTGATCTCGGTTAATGGCAAATTAAACAAAGGTGTAACAGCCAAAGATATTGCTCTGTATGTAATTGCTCAGATTTCAACTTCAGGCGGAACAGGCCATTTTGTGGAATTTGCCGGATCTGCAATCGAAAGTTTGTCGATGGAAGGACGTATGACGCTTTGCAACATGAGCATCGAATGTGGTGCCCGTGGCGGAATGATTGCTCCGGATCAAACGACTTTCGACTATGTGAAGGGCCGTCAGTTTGCTCCGAAAGGAGAAGACTGGGACACGGCTCTGGCTTACTGGAAAACCCTGAAGTCGGATGCTGATGCAGTGTTCGATACTATTTATGAATATGAAGGAGCTGATATTGAGCCGATGATCACTTTTGGTACAAATCCCGGAATGGGAATCGGCATTTCTGAAAATGTTCCAAACAGCGATAAACTGACTGGTTCGGATAAACTGACCTACGAAAAATCGTTGAAATACATGGGCTACAATCAGGGTGATAAAATGGTTGGCAAGCAAATCGATTATGTTTTCGTTGGAAGTTGCACCAATGGCCGGATTGAAGATTTCCGCTCGTTTGCCCAATTTGTGAAGGGTAAAAAGAAAGCCGATAACGTGACTGCCTGGATTGTTCCCGGATCACGCGCTGTGGAGAAACAAATCATAGCTGAAGGATTGGTTGAAATACTGGAAGCTGCCGGTTTTGAACTGCGTCAGCCGGGATGTTCAGCTTGTCTGGCTATGAACGACGATAAAATTCCGGAAGGAAAATATTCGGTATCCACCTCGAACCGCAACTTCGAAGGACGCCAGGGACCTGGAGCACGCACATTGCTTGCCAGTCCGCTAACTGCTGCTGCCGCTGCTGTGACTGGGGTGATTACTGATCCTCGGGAGTTTTTGTAAAAGCCCCCTAACCCCCGAAGGGGGAATTCGGAGCAACGAACATGATTTATGCGATTTCAAAAAGTCTCACTTGTTGAGAGGTTCTAAAAGGCATTATTCAATTGTGAAAATTGAAACATTAAACAACAAATACCCAGTTCCAAAAGCCTCCCCTTCGGGGAGGTTTCGAGGGGCTTCTAATTATTTTTACTATGGCATACGATAAATTTACAACATTGACATCGCCGGCAGTTCCGCTGCCTATCGAAAATATTGATACTGACCAGATTATTCCGGCCCGTTTTCTGAAGGCCGTTGAACGCAAAGGTTTTGGCGACAACCTTTTCCGCGACTGGCGTTACGATAAAAGCAGCCAGCCTATTGCTGATTTTCCGCTGAACCAATCCAAATATTCAGGAAAAATTCTGGTTGGCGGTAAAAACTTCGGAAGTGGTTCGAGTCGCGAACATGCTGCCTGGGCTATCTACGATTATGGTTTCCGCGTGGTGGTATCCAGTTTCTTTGCTGATATTTTTCAGGGCAATGCCTTGAACAATGGTATCCTTCCGGTGGTTGTATCTCCTGAGTTTCTGGAAAAAATATTTACGGCAATCGAAGCCGATCAGGATACTCCATTTGAGGTTGATCTTCAGAATCAGAAATTCACTATTTGTGCCTCCGGTGAATCAATTGGTTTTGATATCAATCCGTACAAAAAACATTGCCTGACACACGGACTTGACGACATCGATTACCTCGTGAGTATGAAAGAGGAAATCGCAGCGTTTGAAACAAAATAAAAAGCCTCCCCCAACCCCTCCAAAGGAGGGGAGAAAAAAGGCATATTGTATGAATTAGATTGAAAAAATGAATAACAATGCAAACCACTTCTTTCTCCTCACCCTTCGGGGGAGGCAGGGAGGGGGCTTCATTTTAAATTATGACAGGAAAAGTAATTGAGGTTAAAAATCAGATGCTTAGTATCATGGATACAACGCTGAGGGATGGAGAACAGACCTCCGGTGTATCGTTTACCGACATGGAAAAGCTGAGTGTCGCCCGGATTTTACTGGAAGATGTAAAAGTTGACCGGATCGAGATTGCTTCTGCCCGCGTTTCTGACGGTGAATTTCTTGCTGCAAAACGGGTGATGGAATGGGCCAGTGAAAAAGGCCACTTGTCGAAAATTGAAATTCTGGGTTTTGTTGATGGTAAATTATCGCTCGACTGGATTAATCTGGCTGGTGGAAAAGTGCTGAATTTGCTTTGCAAAGGTTCGTACAAACACGTTACCCAGCAGCTCCGGAAAACTCCTGAACAGCATATTGAGGACATAAAAAAATCGATTCAGTATGCCGGAGAGCTTGGTATACGGGTTAATGTTTATCTCGAAGACTGGTCTAATGGCATGCGAAATTCGAAGGATTACGTTCATTTCATGGTTGGTGAATTACTGAAACTGAATATTGATCGGATCATGTTACCCGACACACTGGGAATCCTCGATCCGGACGAAACCTATGATTTCTGTCGCGAAATGATTGAAGCATATCCGGATGCACGGTTCGACTTTCATGCTCACAATGACTATGACCTGGCATGTGCCAATGTATTTCATGCGATCAAAGCCGGAATACGCACGGTCCATACTACGGTAAACGGGCTGGGAGAACGGGCTGGAAATGCACCGCTTTCAAGCGTAATTGCTACCGTGAAGGATCATCTTCATATGGAAACGACAGTCAATGAAAGCATGCTGAACAAAGTTTCTAAACTGGTTGAATCGTTTTCAGGAATTCGTATTCCGACAAATAAACCGCTGATTGGTGAATTTGTGTTTACTCAATGCAGCGGCATCCATGCCGACGGTGACAGCAAAAATAATCTGTATTTCAACGATCTGCTTCCAGAGCGTTTTGGACGGACGCGCGTTTATGCACTTGGAAAAACTTCAGGAAAAGCAAACATCAAAAATAATCTGGAGGAGTTGGGCATTGAGCTCGACGCGGCTTCTTTGAAACTGGTAACCGACCGGATTATTGAACTCGGTGACCGAAAGGAAAGCGTTACCATTGAAGATCTTCCATACATTGTGGCTGATGTGCTGAATTATGAAGATAGTGAATCGGCCATCCGACTGGTAAATTATTCTTTATCGAGTGCGATGGGACTAAAACCAACAGCAACCGTCAGTATTCAGTTAAAGGGCGAAAAATACGAAGCGACAGCTGCCGGAGACGGAATGTATGATGCGTTCATGAATGCCATTCAATCGGTATATGAATCGTTGAATAAGCCTTTTCCAAAACTTTTGGATTATTCGGTAGCAATTCCTCCGGGTGGGCAAACCGATGCATTGGTTGAAACCATGATCACATGGGACCTCGATCACGAATTCAAAACCCGCGGACTTGATTCTGACCAGACCGCTGCAGCAATAAAAGCAACCATGCGTATGTTGAATCAAATAGAAAAATAGTGGAAGCCCCTCCCCAGCCCTCCCCAAAAGGGAGGGAGCATGGCCTGCAAGAAAGAATCAAACATCCTGTGACAGGGTTACTTTGGCCCACTGGGAGATGAAAAAAACTAAAAATGAACACCTGCTTTTTTTAAGCCTCACCCTTTGGGGGAGGTTTGGAGGGGGCTTAAAATGATATACAAATGAAACTCAAATTAGCCATTCTTCCCGGCGACGGGATCGGACCTGAAATCATAGAACAGGCCATGAAAGTAGTCAAGGCGATAGCCACCAAATTTAACCACGAATTGGAATACGAATATGCACTGACTGGTGCTTGCGCGATCGACGAATTTGGCGCTCCGTATCCTGATTCAACTCACGAATTGTGCATGCAGGCTGATGCTGTACTTTTTGGCGCCATTGGCGATCCGAAATATGACAACAACCCGAAAGCAACAGTTCGTCCGGAGCAGGGTTTGCTACTGATGCGCAAAAAGCTTGGTCTGTATGCCAACATTCGCCCGGTAGTTACTTTTCCTTCCTTATTACACAAATCACCGCTACGTCGCGAGTTGATTGAAGGTGCAGATTTTGTGGCGATCCGCGAATTAACCGGCGGTATCTATTTTGGCGAAAGAGGCCGTCTGGACAATGGAAATACAGCTTTCGATACTTGCACTTACACGCGTGTTGAGGTGGAGCGTATCCTGAAACTGGCTTACGAATATGCCATGAAACGCAGGAAAAAGCTAACCGTAGTTGACAAAGCCAACGTGTTGGAGAGTTCACGTTTATGGAGAGAAATTGCACAGGAAATGGCTCCTACATATCCGGAAGTAACCACCGAATATATGTTTGTTGACAACGCTGCCATGAGGATTATTCAGTGGCCGAAGGACTTTGATGTCATGGTAACCGAGAATTTATTTGGCGATATCCTGACTGACGAAGCCAGCGTAATTACCGGTTCATTGGGATTGTCACCATCGGCTTCTATCGGAATTCACACCTCGGTGTTCGAACCCATTCACGGTTCATATCCACAGGCTGCCGGAAAGAATATTGCCAATCCGGTTGCAACCATTTTGTCGGCTGCCATGATGTTCGAATATGCCTTCGATCTTCAGGCTGAAGGCGCTATCATCCGTAAAGCAGTAGATGCTTCACTCGATGCCAATGTGGTAACTGTTGACATTGCAGTTGATAAATCGTATTCAACTTCGGAAGTAGGCGACTGGATTGCCGAGTGGGTTTCTAAAAATTAAAACTACAGCCCCCTAAATCCCCCGAAGGGGGACTTGCCAATAGTGAAACTCGTTGCAATTGCTCTAAAACGATCAAGTGTTACGAGTTTCTATTTTCTAAACTCTCTTCCCTTTCGGGGAAGGGTTGCCTGCCTGCTGCAGGCAGGGGGATGGGGCTTCTTAAAGCATTTGTTTGGCTTGATCAACTGTTACTTCCAAAACCCGGGTCAGGAATGAAAATTTTGCCTTCATCATGTCATATTCTTCACCCGAAGTAATGTATTTGGCAGTGCCATCAATCAGAAAACCTGTTCCCTGATAATTATTATATCCCAACACTTCTTTGGTTCCCAAGGTGAGTTTCACCTGATTGTTTACATCAACGTTTTTCTCAGTTTTACGGAATCCATAGGCCGGAATCAGTATTCTCTCGTCTTCTGTTGTGACCAGAAATGAGTTCCAGGTATTTACTACATGAGTTTCTACTCCCCACGAAACTATAGAGACAACTCCTTCGTGTTTCAGCACTTCATGAAATTTTTCGGATAGCTTTTTGTTTTCGCTCATATTCTTAATTTTTTATCTGTTGACAGATTATTTGTAACTGCAAAGCTATCTGCATTCAGGTCAAAAAAAATTAAGCTGGTTTAAGAAATGACACCTATAGTTTCTTTTTTCGCAATTCGCTGACGTATTGTGGAGTCAGTCCCAGGTAAGAAGCAATCATGTATTGTGGAACGCACTGAACAAATTCGGGGAAAGAAGTGCTGAAATGTTGGTAAAATTCTTCTTTTGACATTTCGTACAGGTATTTATTTCGCAGCTGGGCGGCAGCCACGGCCCGTTGCATAATAATTCGGAAATAGCGTTCCATTTGCGGAAGTTCCCTTAGCATCGCTTCGAAAGAAGTTGTACTGATTGCCAGAATCTCTGATTTTTCGACCGTTTGTATAAAGTAAGGTGAGGGTTTGTTATCCTGAAAGCTGAAATGATCGGTCATCCACCAATGTTCCAAAGCAAATTGTGTAATCTGCTCGTTCAGTTTGTTGTCGACAAAATACATTCTGAGGCACCCTTTCTCCACAAAATATATGGATTGACAAACCTGAGCTTCCTTCAGTAAAAATTCCTTCCGCTTTAATTTCAGAGGAGTAATGTATTTTAATAAAAGTGCAACTGAATGGTCATCGAGATCAACGTATTTGCGGATATGATTGATGAAATTTGGATACATTCAAGTGCATTTTTAGAGGAGAAAGGTATCAAATAATTCGAAAATTTATGTTGGAGGACTTTATTCAGATCGGAAGAATTCTATATCATTACGCCAATTCCATTATTGTAATTTCAGGCAAAATACCCAGACGACCTTGGTAGCCTAAAAAGCCGAATCCGCGGTTGACATACAAGTATTGGTTTTGTTCCTGATATAAACCTGCCCATTGTTTATACAAGTATTGAACCGGACTCCATTTAAAGCCGGGGATTTCAATTCCAAATTGCATTCCATGTGTATGGCCACTCAAGGTAAGTGCGATATTGGGATAGTCTTTGCGAACCTGAGCTTCCCAATGCGAAGGATCGTGGCTCATTAGTATCTTTACCGGTATGTTTAGATCTTTCAATCCAGCCACTGCCTTTTCCATGTCCCCATATTTGGTAAAACCTCTGGCGCCCCAATTCTCTATTCCAATCAGTGCCAGTTGCTGGTTATTTCGTTCCAGAATGACATGTTCATTCAGCAGCAAACGCCAGCCCATTGCAGCTTGATGTTGTTTCAGCTGTTCCAGATTTTGTTTCTTGGCTTCGTCTGATGGCCACGAAACATAGTCGCCATAATCGTGGTTCCCCAAGATGGAATAAACGCCCAAAGGCGCTTTCAACACTTTAAAGACATCCATATATGGCACAATTTCTTCGGCCTTATTATTCACCAGATCCCCGGTAAATAAAATCAGGTCAGGCTTTTCGTTCATTAGAGTAGCAATTCCTTCTGATACAGCATGCTGATCATCAAAACTGCCTGAATGGATGTCCGAAATCTGTGCAATTTTCAACCCTTTAAATTCGGTTGGCAAATCTTTTAGCTGGACTCGTACACGCCTGATTTTGTAACGATACCGGTTCGACATTCCGTAGGCCAGGCCCGTAGTTAGTAAAGCCCCGAGAAATAAAGCTGTTTGAGAGATAAAGGTCAGCCGGCTGATAAAACG
>CAILJH010000045.1 GCA_903834475.1 uncultured Prolixibacteraceae bacterium
CTCGACACCCAATGGTTCATACTGGTAATTCGATGCCGATTTATGACATGCACTGCATTCAACAACCGTATGGCCACCTTCCAGCGGGAATCGGGTCGCTTTGTGCAAGGTAATGGAACTTTTAATGGTCCAGGCCTGTGTGTCGTGGCAACGGGCACAGCTGGGTCCCAGGGTATTGCGGTGCATATCGGTATGGCAGGAAATACATTCACTTTTTGCTTCCTCAAATTTGAGTGTTTTGTGACAAAGGATGCAATCGGTAGCCTGATGCTGGCCGGTCAATTTAAAAGTTGTTGTATTGTGATCGAAGGTCATAACTGTCTTGAGCAACTTCCAGCTATTTGAGGTGTGGAAAGCTGTGCAGTCTGTTTTGAACGTTGAACCATGCGGAGATGTTTGAGCAAACCCAGCTAAGGACAACAAGACAAAGACTATTATTTGTGACAGCTTTTGCATATCATTTCTGTGTTTTTATATTGGATAAATGGAGCGGAAGTTGAATTATTCAGTTTATGACATTTCTTGCATTCCACTTTTTGGTGTCCTCCATCAAGCTTAAACCGGGTTTTGCTATGGTCAAACTTTTCAGCTTTCCAGTTATCAAACCCATGGCACAACATACAATCAGTTTTTTCCTTGACAATAAATTGTTTTTGGTGCACATCGGTATGGCACTCTTCACAATCTCCTGAAAGTTCTGAAAATTTCTGAACGGCAACATTGTCATTTCCATTTTTGAAGTGACATTCACGACACGTTCGATTTTCGTGTTTACCTTTTAATTCAAAGTTTGTTTTCTTATGATCAAACGCAATACTATTCCAATTTATTACAGTATGGCAACTTTCGCATTTTTCTTCCGGAATAAATTTTTCCTTGATGTGGCTTTTATGGATGTTTTCATGGCAGGCAACACAACGCTTATCCATTGCAGCAAATTGCCAATCTTTTTCTTTCTTGTGGCAGAATAAGCAGGGAGTTGCAGCATGTGCGCCTTCTAATTTGAAGCTGGTAAGGTTGTGGCGTTCAAAGTTGAAAGATGATCCTGGGAATCCTTTTACATTATGACACTCTTTACAATCCGGAGTGAATGTATTCTTTGTAAATTGTCCTTTATGGTAATCCGTGTGACAATCACCGCATCGTGCAAATTTCATTGGCGTCGTGTAACTGCCGGTTTTGTGGCACTTCTTGCATTCAACATTCAAATGTTTCCCAATAAGCGGGTAATCTGTTTTGGAATGATCGAATGTATTTGAACTTACAGATGCAATCTGATGGAACGAATTTTCAGAATGGCACTTCCGGCAATCCTGACCAAATTTATTTTCATGGATGTCTTTATGACAGTCGGTGCATTTGCTGAATGCTATTCCCGAAAATTTCTGAAAATCCTTTCCTTCTTTCTTTTCTTTTAAATGGCATTTGATGCAATCAACATCGGCATGTTTTCCGATCAGAGGGTATTTGGTACTTTGGTGTTTAAAATTCGGTGCAGGTTTAAACGAATCGTGACCGTGACAGGAAGCACAATCGTTTGTTGACAGGGTTTTTTGGTGATAATCGACATGGCACGAAACGCATTTGGTATCTAATCCCAGGTAAGATTTTCCTGAACTTTTCTGTGATTTTTTTACTTTAACGAATTCACTTTTATGGCATGCGCTGCATGATATTTTGGCATGTTTTCCTTTTAATTCATAACCTGCTAATTGATGGTTAAATTTAATCGTGTCGAAGCGCACAATCTGAAAATTACGGCCGTGATGATCGCTATGGCAGGCAAAACAATCTTTGCCTTTCACATCGGTTGAAATATGGTAACCTTTATTCGCATCAATCAACGACTTGATTTCCTTATGGCATTCCAAGCATTTTCCTGAGGTTACTTTATTGCCCAGTTCATGGCAAGCCGTACAATTGGAAAGACCTTCAAGCTTGGCATGTGCAGAAGTCAATTTCCCGGGCGAGATTTGAGCCTGGGTATGGTATATACTGACCGTTAAAAGAATACTTATAAGAATTTTTGCAAATCTTCTCTTCATACTTTTGCTTACTCCTGCAAATTAGTAATATCAATGGCTACATCGTTAGTGTTTCAGCAGTGCTTCACCAAACTTCCGGGTAATCTGAATTCCAGCTTTTTCAAGGAACTGGGTCGGAAGCTCTCCGCCGGCAAAAATGTAAACCAATTCGTTTTCAAGCTCAGTAACTTCATTTGACAATAAATCCGTAATTTTTACATGATCCTCCTCAATGGATTTTAAACTGGTATTGAATCTGACATCTATTTGGTTCAGCGTCATAGCCTCTTTTATTTTCACGTTATTCCCAGGTTTAATTCTCCCAAAAGTTTCGCCCCGATAAGAAAGTGTGACCTGGTTTTGCTCTGTAAGCAGCAATGCAGTTTCAATGGCTGAATCACCCCCACCTACAACTACAATTTTTTTGTTCTCAATGAGTTCAGGTTCAAGAAGCCGGTAGGCAACTTTAGCTGTCATTTCTCCGGGGATATTTAATTTCCTTGGCGTTCCCCTTCGTCCAATCGCCAATAATACTTTCCGGGCCGTAAAATATTCTTTGGTAGATGTTTCTATTTTGAACCGAAAATCCTGATAAGTAATGCTTTCAACTTTCGAGTTCTCCTTGATCTTAATTTGATTCTTGCCTAACACATCAACCCACAAGTCCAACAGTTCAGACTTGCTGGTTTCAAAAAGCTTCACTTTACCATACAGCGGAATATCCATTGGAGAAGTCATAACTATTTTTTTCCTTGGAAAAGTAAAAACAGTTCCCCCCAAAGAATCTTGTTCCAATGTAAGAGCAGAAAGCTCCAGCTTTTTCGCAGTCAGTGAAGCGGCAATTCCTGCCGGGCCTGCGCCGATTATGATTAAATCATAGTCGGCTTCAATTTTTTTGTCGATTTTTTTCGAAAGGTTTTCAACGGCCTGCTTGCCTTGAACAACCGCATTTTTGATCAAACCCATTCCCCCGATTTCTCCTGCAATGTAAATGCCAGGTACGTTCGTTTCGAACATTTGATCGACGTGAGGCAAATCAACACCGCGCTTCTCAGTACCAATGCATAACGTAATTGCCTGTGTGGGGCAAGCATGAAAACAAGCACCATGACCAATGCAGTGGGAAGTATTAATTGCTGTTGCTTTGCCATTCAGAATTCCCAGAATGTCTTTCTCAGGACAAGCAGTAATGCATGCGCCGGATTGAATACAGGAATTTACATTGACAACCGGGTGAAGCGAAACTGGCTCATACAAGCCGTCAGCTTTGGCAATCTTTATTTTTTCCTCTACAATTTTCGAATTTCTCTTTTGTTTCCGGAGATAAATAAAAAGGATCGAAAAAAATAGAATCCCAAAGAATGAATAGATGATTATTGTTTCAGTTAATTCTTCCATCGTTTATATCTAAAAAATCCATCGCGCACCAAAAGTAACAGTAACAATTACATGTATAATCATGATGATCAGCATCAATATAGCAAATGGCAAATGTGCAACATGCCAGTATTTAAAGAGGTTTTGCATGGTAAGAAGCCGGTCAATTTTTCGGTTCAGATTGATTTCGTTTTTAATAAGGCGTATAACTTGCTTGAAGTTATTTCCGCTGATTCCGCTATCTATAAGTATTTCCTTTACATCCTTGATGGTTTTACGTTCAAATTTGTACTTGGCAATACTCCTTTGGAGCATATTGCCTCCCAGTCGGTCGGGCCGTTGTTTAACAGCCTGTAGAACAACTTCAAGCACAATTTCGTCAAGATTATAACCTTTGGAAAGTTGCAGGTTCAACTCATCTTTCATATGGTTGATTTCATTCAGGTTCATTTCTCCCCCTTCAATGGTTCGGGGAATTTGCAAATAAATATATCTGCCTATTACTCCGCTGAGAACAACTGCAACCATGCTCCAAAAGCTAACTGCAACCAGTCCTCCAAAAATGAAAGCGGTGTGATAAAGTACCAGTACGGGACCAAGAATACACAGGAAAATATGAAATTCGAGCCAATGCGATAATAAACCGAACCTGGAGAATTTCCGGATTCTTTTACGAAACATGTACATGGCAACTCCAAGAACAATCAGTATCGAACCGACGATTCCAAAACCATGACCCAAAAGACCACTTGATTTTAACGACTGATTATCAGGATGAAAAAAACGATCTTCAATACCTAATGAATAATAGCTATAGCCTAAATAGCCTAAGTAAAAAGTAGTAATTACTACAATAACGGAAAGTACTCCGATATATATTCGGTGTGTGTAACTATGCTTCATTTGCAAATCTTTTTAATCCCTACCAACAATAATCCACATCATTCTGTAGGATGAAAGTACTCATTATTTTTATATTCAATCATTTTAACGGACATTTTAACTAATTATTATTCTTTTTGTGATCTTGGTCATTGTTTGATAAGCATAAATATTTAGCTTGTAATCCACACAAATGGTCGCGTTTATGATTTATTAAACTATTTTAGGATGAAAAAAATTATCTTTACCGGGCAAGATATTCTGCATTCCGAATGATCATGAAGAAGGTACTGATAATTACATATTACTGGCCGCCATCAGGTGGGGCAGGTGTTCAGCGATGGCTGAAATTTGCCAAATACCTGCCGGAGTTTGGCTGGCAGCCAATCATCCTGACTGTCGATCCCAAATATGCCAGTTATCCGCAACGCGACAATAGCCTGTTAACTGAAGTCGACTTTAATTGCATGGTTTTCACCACTAAAAGCTTCGAGCTATACAATTTATACAAATTTGTTTCAGGTAAAAAGGAAGTTCCATATGGCGGTTTTGCCAATGAGTCGAAAGAAGGAATCTTTCAAAAAGTATCGAAATTCCTGAGAGGGAATTTTTTACTGCCCGACCCGCGAAAAGGCTGGAATAAATATGCTTATAAAAAGGCAACCGAACTGATACGCGAATACCATATTGAAACAGTGATAACCACCAGTCCTCCGCATTCAACGCAACTCATTGGCCTGAAACTTAAGCGGAACTTTCCGATTCAATGGATTGCCGATTTGCGCGATCCGTGGACCGATATTTATTATTACAATCAATTTAAACATACGGCGCTGGCTCGAAAAACTGATCAGAATTACGAGCGAAAAGTCGTTGAAAATGCTGATTTACTAATCACTGTAAGCGAAGATGTGAAAAGGATATTTGCTGAGAAATCAGATTTACGCATAGCAAATAAAACTTTTGTAATTCCAAACGGATTTGATGAAGATGATTTTAAAATCAACATTTTACCTGCTGAAACCAGAAAAGTTATAACCTATTCCGGCACTATCTCAGAAGCATATCCTCTGGAAAGTCTGCTGAAAGCACTTTGCCTTTTACCCGACGAATTGAAATCTCAAATCATCATTCGATTTGTAGGTAAAGTTCCGGCCTCGATTGTTGACCAATTCAGGTCCGCAGGACTTGAAATTGACTTGACAGGATATGTCGATCATCCCAGATCCATTGAATATTTATTTCGGTCCGACTTGCTTTTGCTGGTAATTCCGAAAGTGAAAAATAACAAGGGAATCCTGACGGGCAAATTTTTCGAATACCTGGCTTCACAAAAACCGGTTCTGGCTATTGGTCCAACCGATGGCGATCTGGCAAAAATCATTCAGGAAACCAAATGCGGCAAACTATTTGATTATGATGACATGAAAGGAATGCGTCGGTTTATTCAGGATAAACTGAGCAACCCGAAAGAATTGTCCAGTCCGGAATTGGCAAACCGGTATTCACGGAAAGAACTGACCAGAGATCTTACAAAGATTCTCGAAAATAGTCAGCCATGAGCAAGACAATCATTATTAACAGGCTGCTTTCTGATTCCGAAATCGATGAAATCAAACGATTATCTGACGCCGGATCGAATGTTTTTTCCATTTCTGCGGCAAATTCAATGCATTTCGCTGAACGGATTTTGCTCAGTTCGGAAGAAAAAAAACAGATCAATTATGAAATCATGGACGAAGTTCTTCGGTTTGGCGACTTGCCCGTTGGCGATCAAACCCTTGCCGACCTGTTCCGGATTGATACCGCAAGTGTCTGGCACTACCAGAAATTCAGGGTATATTTTGCAGTGCGCAACCTAATGTATTTTGTGAAGTCAGCCCAACTGAAATTCAGTTCGTTCGAAGATCATACCTGGTTTGTTCCTTCAGAAACCAAACCTCTTTCCGGCCTTTTTCCTGAAGTTGATTTCAGGTTTCCGACAACAAAAGCCAAAGCCAAATTCAATTTTGACAATCTTTTCAGTTATTTGGTTTTGATCAAATACCGGTTCCTCAGCCAGTTGTTTTCTGCCCCAAAACATCCGGAATATTTGGTATACCTGACTGAAAAGTATTCCTCTGTTTTGGATAAATCCACGATGAAAACAAGGCCAAGTCATCATATTCTGGAATACCTGATTTCGGAATTGGATAGCCGATTTGCTTTATTGACAGAAGTTCTGATGCCTAAACCGAAAGGGAAATCGGACTATTCGTTTTCATGGAATCAATTTCAATCTTCCTGGAAAGAACATCCGAAGGTTTTTTTGGAAGGGTTTCTGATTTCAGGATTGCTGAAAAGGAGCGTCCGTAAATCGGCAAACAAGGCGCAGGAAACTATTCGGTCTGCCTATCCAAAAGTTCGGGAAACGGAACTTTCGCTGATTCAAAAAATAACACTTGAAGTTTTTCAGTCTTTGGATAAATCGTCAGGATTCTACCTGTATCGCTACTTTGCTGCCCGGAATTACTTCAAGACTTCAGGAATTAAAGCGGTGATTGCTGCTGACGAAAACAGCCCACTCACCAAATCAATTCTGGATGCAGCCAAATTCTGCGGGATAAAAATCATTGGATTGCAGCACGGAACCATGCACGATTTGCACCCGGCATATCTTTATACTGAAAACGATCGCAAAAATCGTATGATGCCCGACCTGACGCTGACCTGGGGGAAATACTGGGAGGAATTTCTAATTGAAAAAGGCAATTATCCAAAAGATTCCGTGATTTCTGTTGGTCAAATTCGAACCGATATTATTCCGGTTTTACTAAAATCTGAAAATCTGAAAAATTCGGAATCGTCTAAAACAATTGTATTTGCATCGCAACCTCAACGCGATCCTGAATTGAGATTTCAGGCGGCTTTCGATGTGTTCAAGTCTGCGGGCAAATTGCCTCAATCACGCTTAATCGTAAAACTTCATCCCCGCGAGTTTGCTGATTCGGAGTATTATTCAGCGATTGCCAAAGAAGCAGAATGCTCCAATTACACATTGAATACCACTTCCGATTTGTATCAGTTGATTGCTTCATGCGATGTGCTGATTACCTGCTTTTCAACGGTTGGCACCGAAACAGTCTACTTTCACAAACCACTGATTATTCTTGATCACTTGAAACAGGATATCATGGGATATGTCGCAGAGGGCGTGGCCTTTCAGGCTACTGATGCCGTAAGTCTGACAGAAATTCTCTCCGGAGTTTTCTCAGGATCGCTTCAGATTAACCGTGAGAAGTACGATTCATTTATTCAGAAATATGCTTTTCAGATTGATGGAAGAGTGGCTGAGCGGTGTTTAAAAGCAATAACAAAATCGGTGTAATTATCTTTTTCTGTTATGTTTTTTTCTGGCGGATTGGTAGGAATTGAAAATATGCAAGATGTAAACTATATCCGTTTTTGGTGAATATTCATAAATGATTAGATAAGGAAACCGTTTAACTGACGCTTCACGAAATGAACCTTTTTTCTTCGGAAAACTTTCCGGATAATATTCAATTATTCCAAATACTTTATCCACAAATTCAATAAACCGAAATCCCAGACCAAGTAAAAGATTTTCATACCATTCAAATGATTCCTGAAGCTCTTTTGCAGCATGAGTTGAGATTACAATCTGACTTTGCATTAGATGTCCTCTTTAGGCAGACCATTTTTAAAATCGGTCCAGGAGATTCCAACATCCATGCCTGATTTTAAATCGGCCGACCGTTGTTCAATTTCAGCAACCAACTTATCATCTTTCCACCATTCATTCACATGATCAATATCGCCCTCAACAATTGTATAAATTGCTTTTACTTTCTTCTCATCAGCTGATCTAATGTACTCGTATAATTTTTGTCTTATTGTTGCTGTATCCATAATCTACTAATTAATCCAAATTTAAGGAATAATATTCAAGAAGTTATTGCCTCCTGGCTGTAACTTCAATATATTTCTGAATGGCCGTTTCCATGAAGTTTTCTTTTTGAAGCAGGATTTCAACGAATTCGCGAAAAGCGCCATTACCGCCAGATTTAGTGAGCCGGAGACTGGAATATTTATCCATGTAACTGGGAGCATTTGCCGGAATCGCGCTGAATCCAACCGCTCTTAACAAGATCGCATCATTCAGATCATCGCCAATATAGGCTACTTCCTGAAGTGAGATGTTCAACTCTTCACAAAGCTTTTCTGCAACTTCCAACTTGTTCATGACACCCATAAACAAGTGGGTGATTTTCAGTTTTTCGGCACGTCGTTTTACGATCTGAGTGTTTTCGCCGGTGATAATACCAAGCGGAATATCAAGCAATCTCAGGAAAACCACACCAGCACTATCGCTCGTGTTGAACTTCTTCATTTCATTCCCGGTCTGATCGTAATACATGCCGCCATCGGTCCAAACACCATCAATATCGGTCAATACAAGTTTTATCTTCATCCTAATAATTTACAATTTGACGATTTACTATTTACCAATTAGTTGAAAATTAAAGACATTAATTGGCTTTTTCAAGTCTCCCCTTTTGGGGGAGATTTACCCGCCTGCCTGTCGGGCAGGGAGAGGGCTGAGCATTTCAGGATAAATAATTTCATTGGCAGGAATAGCTTTTCGTGCGATTTTACCTACAACCTGTTCTCTTTCGGCCCACTTAAAACCATCGCCGGGACTGAGCAAATGCAAGTCATTCTCAGAAATCAGTTCACCTGCCGCGATGTTTCTGATTGTTGCAACCGAGCGTTCGAGTTTGATGCGTGTGGCTTTAACTTTCTCGCTTACGAAAATAGCGTTTTCACCAATGGCATATTCGGTATTTCGAATGTCGCGCACCATACGCCAGATGCCTTCCGGCTCAAGCGATCCGCGGTGGTCAGTGCCTTTCATGGTGCGGTCGAGCGTGATGTGTTTTTCGATGATTTCGGCACCCATGCCAACGGCAACGGCCGGCATCAGGATTCCGATGGAATGATCTGAATAACCGATTGTGAATTGCGGATAATTCTCTTTCAGAAATTGAATACTCAATAAATTAATATTCTGGTATTCCGATGGATATTGTGATAAACAATGCAGAATACTGATGTTTGAATGGTATTTGGTAATGATTTCAAGTGCATCGTCGAGTTCCTTTTTACCGGTCATTCCGGTCGAAAGGATCATCGGAATCCGGGTTTCAGCCATGACTTCCAGAAGCGGAAGATTGGTCAGATCACGGGAAGCAACTTTCAGCCGATCAGGAGTGAACAGCTTCAACATGAAAAGGCAACCTTTGGCGCAAAGGGTTTCCACGACTTCCAAGCCTTTTGATTTGGCATACCGGTAAACTTCAAAATGCTGTTCGTCATTCAGTTCCAGAAAAGCCCGGTGTTCACCGTAGGTTTTGCCGAAGGAATTCGGATTGTCGTAAGGACGGTGCATTTCGGAGGCTGAAAGTTCTTCATTCAAATCGCGGCGCGTCATTTTAACCGCATTCATCGGCATCAGGTTCTGTCCGAAAAGCTTGTCGATTACCGGTTCGGTGACCACATCGATGAGCTTTTTGGCAATCTCAACTTCGCCGTTGTGGTTCTGTCCGATTTCGCCAATGATATAAGTTGATTGGGTCATTTTTCTATTTCTTATTTCTTTTTATTTCAGCTTTCATTAGTTCCAATATTTCAGGATGACGGTCGAGCCAGCTGACAATTTCAGGAATACCAAAATTAGGATTTTCCGCGCTGATTGCAGCATATAGTTGGCGCTGAATTTCAAAATCTTCCGGAGTGTCCAGTGTCATCCGGATATCAGTTCGCGAATAAACCAGCTGATCAGCCGGAATAAACTGAACATTGAACAGAGTCGGGTTGCCGTAAATGAAATTGGTAACATGTTCATGATACAATTTTTCGGAAGTCAATTTCTGAGCTTCCTCAAGCGCATCAAGCCGCACGGCTTCTGTCCAAAACCCGAAATGAGTCAGAATGGATGGTTTATTTCCGGCGAGTTGAAAACTGAAGTAATCAGCATCTGATTGACCGAATTCAGTGATCAGAGTTTGAATTCCGGCGAAATCCAAAAACGGATTATCGGCGCAAACGCGGATGATTTTCCTGAAATTATTTTGCTTTGCGGCCTGAATAAAACGGTCGAGCACATCATTTTCTGAACCCCGGAAAACTGAAACATTATGGTTCCTGGCCAAATTACAAATCCGGTCGTCGGAAGGATTGATTGTTGTAGCCAATACCAATGGAATCTGAAGCTTTTTCACTTTTTCAAGAAGCAGATCCAAAATGGATTGCTCCTGATAAAAAGGCAGGATCACCTTTTCGGGCATCCGTGTTGAACCGGTTCGGGCTTGCAGTATGATTCCTAAATCAGTCATGATTTGATGATTTGATGATTTGGATTTGTTTGAGAAAGTTGTTTACAATCTTATTCAGGTCATCCGAAACATGAAACAGATAACTCAACCCGATAAAAACTATGCTGATGACCGAACAGCGTACAATCAGGTCAACCAGAAAATGGAACGGCAAAACCGGAATAACTTTTCCGATAGCAAAAGCGAGTAGTCCGGCAGCCAGGCATTTCAGATGCGTCAAGCGGTAAGGGAAAAGTTTCATGCTCCGCTTCAAATAAAAAACACGAAGCAGAGAAGCACTCGAAACCGACAACATGGAACCAAGTGCAGCTCCGTTCATTCCCCAGAGCGGAATAAAAATCATGTAGAAAATTACAACCAAAAGAACCAAAACACCCATGGAGTAAGTTTGAATTTTATACCGGTGCGAGGTTCCGATGATCTGAACGCTCGACCCGGTGGAGGCGACAATCAGACTCGAGAGCGAAATCAGGATGATCACCCATTCGGTTCCCATGTATTTTGGACCCAAAAGCTGAAAGATGTTATTCAGGTTGGTAACAATCAGGATAAAAAGCAATAAGCTGGCAAATAACTGGTTGATACTGCTTTTGTAATAAATGTCTTCGATGGTTTCCATATCCTTGTCTTTCCAGGCATCAGCAATAATCGTGGATGAGATTTTTCCAAGTGCGACACTGGGTATCAGAATCACCGTGCCAAAAAAGAAAAGAATGGAATAAATACCGGTCAAGGAAAGATCAGTGTAAACACTCATCATAATGGTGTCAATTTGTTTCAATGCGATACTGCTCACTCCGCCGATAATGCCGAATACTGACAGACTGATCATTTCTTTCCGGAGATGTGGCGTGATGAAACCGAGTTTTGGCTGAAGGTTGAACTGCTTCCGGTAAATGAGCAGGCCAGCAAGATACACGGCCGGAAGACTCAGAAAAAGAACAAATCCGAATACGAATTGTGAAAAACTGATCCATTTCAGGAAGAAAGCTCCAAGCAAAAAAAGCGTTCCAATCCGGTAAACAAAATCACTTAGAATTGATCCGGTAGTCGCGTCAAAAAGCATTTTATTGTAAGTATCGAGCATCACCGAAAACATCCTGAAAAAGATCAGTGGAATTAAGTACCAGATGTATTTAACCAGAAGAGCCGATTCTTTCGGATTGTGCTCAATGATATAGGGTTTCATGACCAGAAAAGTGACCAGGGAAATTATAAAACCAACCATTCCGACTGTCAGAGTAAGAAACACAAATCCGTTGTGATTTTGGTCTTTATCCCTGAAATACGGGAAAAGTCGCTCAATTACTTTCGTGAAACCAAGTGTCGAAAATTGTGAATAAACCGCCGAAACTGCAACCAAAATTGCCGTGAGTCCGATTTGTTCCGAAGAGAGCAGTTTGATCGACAGGATTGTATAAAGGAACCCAATGGCAACGCCAAGGTATGAGTAGATTGACCCCTTGATTGTTTGCCTTTTAATTACGCCCATTTATTTTAGTTATTGACCTAAAAAGGTTTATTTTTGCTCCGCACGAAAATACGAATTTAAAAATTACACCAATCAATAATATGGATACAAAAAACCTCCTACGCAAATCGGGACCTTATCTCATTGCTGTTGTGCTGTTTCTGCTGATCAGCGTATTGTATTTCTCGCCTGTTCTGGAAGGAAAAAAACTGCAGAGTTCGGACGGAACCCAGTTCAAGGGAATGTCGAAAGAAATTGTGGATTACCGCGAAGCTACCGGAAAGGAAGCACTTTGGTCGAATAACATGTTCTCCGGAATGCCGGCTTACCTGACTTCAACCATCTATTCGGGCGAAATCATTTCGACCATACAAAAGTCAATCACGGCGATTTCGCAGCCGGTAATGATACTCACCTTTAGTTTTTCTTTCTTTTTTATTCTTTGTATCCTTCTGGATATTGGTGTCTGGACTGCCTTTGCGGCAAGCCTTGCCTATGGCTTTATGACGTTCACTTTTGTGGTGATGGTTACCGGCCATTTAACCAAAGCACACGCATTAACTTATACAGCTTTGATTGTGGCCGGAATTCTGGTCGCTTTCAAGAAAAACAAAATCGGTGGAAGTTTGATTGTGGCCCTTGGATTGTCTCTGATGTTGAGTGCCAACCATCTGCAGATGACTTATTATGTGGCTATCATGGCATTAATTCTGGGAATTACTTACCTGATTTTTGCCATCCGAGAAAAAACACTTCCAGATTTTGCAATAACAGCTGCATTTCTATTGGTCGCCGTTTTGCTTGCCGTTGGAACCAATTTTTCGCGACTCTATACCACCTACGAATATGGAAAATACTCCATGCGCGGTCAGTCAGATCTGAGCCTTAACGGCGAAAACAAATCCAGCGGTTTGGATCAGAATTACATTCTGGATTACAGTTACGATCTGGGTGAAGCCATGACCGCATTTATTCCCCGTTTTAAAGGCGGTGGTATGAGCGAACCATTGAGCACCAGTTCAGATACGTACAAATTTCTGTCTGAATCTCAGGGAGAAGGACCTGCAAAAAAAATGGTTGAAGGTGGAATGCCCATGTATTGGGGAAGTCAGCCGATTTCGGGGGCACCGTTCTATTTCGGTGCGGTCCTTTGTTTCCTTTTCGTGCTGGGAATATTCCTGGTAAAAGGGAAAGATAAATGGTGGCTTGTTGCGGTTTTTGTTTTTTCACTATTGCTGTCGCTCGGTAAAAATTTCTCCATTTTAACCGATCTCATGCTCGACTATTTTCCCGGATACAACAAATTTAGGGATGTAAAAAATATCATCGTCATTCAGCAATTCGCCATGGCACTGCTTGGAGTGTTGGCGATTAAAGAAGTTTACCAGCGTAAAATCACCAACGAAGAATTCATGAAAGGCCTGAAATATGCCTTTGGAATTACGGGCGGACTGGCGTTGTTATTTGCCATTGTTCCCGGAATTGCAGGTAGTTTCTCCGGAAGCACCGATGCCCAATATATGCAAATGGGATGGCCAAAAGAGTTGATTAATGCCTTGATTTCCGACAGGCAATCTTTCCTTCGTGAAGATTCCTTCCGTACCTTTATATTTGTAACTCTTGCTGCAGCCGGCTTGTGGGCCTGGTGGAACAATAAAATAAAAGGTCAATACGCGATTGTTTTGTGGGTCGTTCTGATTATCGGCGATATGTGGACGGTTAATAAAAAGTACTTTAATAACGACCATTTCACCTCAAAGAAGGAAGTTGCAGTTCCGTTCCAGAAAATGACTGTTGATAAAGAAATTCTGAAAGATAAAGACTTGTATTATCGCGTACTGAACCTCCAGAATCCGTTTGCCGATGCAAGGACTTCGTATTTTCACAAATCGCTGGGTGGCTATCATGGAGCCAAAATGAAACGATACAATGAACTGATCAGTTATGCGATTCAACCTGAAATGCAGGCTTTGATTGCCGGATTCAAGAAACCGGCTTCGATTGATTCGGTAATGAATTATTTGCCTGTTATCAACATGCTTAACACCAAATATTTCATCTACGATCTGAACAGTGCTCCATTACCTAACTCGCATGCCTTAGGCAATGCATGGTTGGTGAAATCCGTTAAGATGGTTGGCAAAGCTGACGAAGAAGTGACCTTGCTAAAGAATTTTGATCCCAAATCGACTGCAATCGTCAACAAAAGTTTTGAGAAAGATTTGGCCGGATTCACTTCAGCTTCAGGAGAAGGTGAAATCAAACTGAAGGAATATCAACCAAATTACCTGAAATATGAGGCTTCGGTGAACAGTGGGTCGCAGTTGGCTGTTTTCTCTGAAATCTATTATCCGAAAGGTTGGAAGAGTTTCATTGATGGAAAGGAAACTGCTCATGTTCAGGCGGATTATGTGCTGCGTGCCATGGTCATTCCTTCAGGAAAGCATGAAATTGAATTTAAATTTGAACCACAATCGTTTTACCTTGGAAACAAGGTTTCGATGGCCAGTTCAATCTTATTGCTTTTGGCCATTGGCGGATATTTTATCTATGTTTTTAAACAAAAAAAGTAAGAAATAATGGCAGGCAAGGAACAGCCAAGAAAGCTGAAAAAACGGATTTTCAAATCTTATCTGACTACAACCATCAGCATTTCAATGGTTTTATTCCTGATTGGTTTGCTTGGAGTTGTTTTGCTGAATGCCGGGCGACTTGCCAGATATGTCCGCGAAAATGTGGGTGTAACATTGGTTTTGAACGAAGATATTCAGAAGCAGGAAATTACTGAGCTCCAGACCTCCTTGAAATCAAGCAACTTTGTAAAGTCAGTTGAATACATCGACAAGGAAACCGCAGCAGAGAAACTGAAACAAGAACTTGGCGAGGACTTTACCGGATTTCTGGGATACAATCCTTTACTTTCATCTATGGATGTGAAGCTATTTGCCGAATATGCAACTCCTGAGAAGTTGGGATTGCTTGAGAAGAAATTCATGGAATCTCCAAAGGTAAAGGAAGTCATTTTTCAACATGATCTGGTGAGTATCATTAACGAGAACGTTCAAAAGCTGGGATTTATTCTGGTCTTTTTCTCAGCCTTGTTGCTGCTGATTTTTTTCGCTCTAATCAACAATACCATACGGATTTCAATTTATTCACAGCGCTTCATTATCAATACGATGTTGCTTGTCGGAGCAACAGACCGGTTCATTCGTGCACCGTTTGTTAAAAGGAGTGTCAAATTTGGAATTATTGGCGCACTTATCGCGAATGTATTGCTGTTGATTCTCATGCTTACTTACCAGTCGGAACTTACCGGAATCATTGACATGAATGATTTTAAGATATTTGGATTTGTATTTGTGGTCGTTGTTTTATTGGGAATGATAATTTCATGGGTGTCAACTTATCTGGCAGTGAATAAATTCATCCGGTTAAAATTCGATGAATTGTTCTATTGACATTCATTACACAAAGTATGAATATTAATTTTTTCAGCTAACTTTGTAAAAAATTTAGAAAATGGCAAAGAAATATTTTGAGAATATGGAAGGATTTGCTCTCGGCAAAGAAAACCTTAAATTACTGTTGATCGGATTTGTAATCATTGTGTTTGGCTTTTTGCTCATGGTTGGCGGAAAGAGCAGTGATCCATCGATTTTTAATCCTGAAATTTTCAGCTTCAGAAGGATCACTCTTGCTCCAATGGTTGTTCTTTTTGGATTTCTCTTCGAGATTTACGCCATTATGAAAAAGCCGAAAGAATAAGTAGCAGAACCCCTTACAACGCACTTTTCCCAATCTGAAATAATTCTCCATCGGATTATATCCCGTTATTTCTTTTGACTTCCGGCCTTCAACGGTTATTTTATTTTATGGAATAAAGGGAAAATATCAGGCAATTTCTGCCCAGTTTTAATTTCAGTGCGTACTCCATCTTTAATTATTTTTTCATTATTTAGCTATTTTGGTATCCAATTGCTATATTTGCGGCCTGAAATCCGGATCTTTGGCCCGATTACAAATCACTAATTTTAAAGCGTTTCAGGATGGGGAGATCCGTTGAAGAGTATGATTTTCAAAAGGGCGAAATCCTTCTTTTTAATAAGGAACTGGATTGGACATCTTTTGATCTGGTTCGGAAACTAAGAAATTTTATTTGTCGGAAAACAGGAGTTAAGAAACTGAAAGTTGGGCACGCGGGAACACTGGATCCCAAAGCAACCGGACTCATGATCATTTGTACCGGAAAGCAAACCAAAAACATTGATTTAATTCAGGCTAAAGAAAAGGAATATATTGCAACAATCAGGTTGGGCGCCACCACTCCTTCATACGATTTGGAAACGGAAGAGAACGAAACATTCCCAACGGAACATGTTAATCTTGATCTGATAAAAGAAAAGCTAAACGGTTTTATTGGCGAAATTGATCAGGTTCCGCCATTGTTCAGTGCCGTAAAGATTGATGGTAAACGGGCATATCTGCATGCAAGAAAAGGAAGTGATATAGTCCTTCAGTCAAAAAAAATTACGATTTCGGATATGGAGATTCTTAACTTTTTAAACAATGAGATCGTATTACGAGTTGTATGCAGCAAAGGAACCTATATCAGATCATTAGCCAGAGACTTGGGCCTTGCCCTCGAAAGTGGAGCCTATCTGGTTGGCTTACAACGAACGAGAATTGGTGATTTGAGAATGGAGGATGCCTGGGCGCTCGAAGATTTTATGGATCTTTTTAAGGCAGATGCAAAAATTGAGAATTAAAAATAAAAGCTATATATATTATGAAATTATCAAAGTTTAAATACGATTTACCTGAAGAATTAATTGCCTTGCATCCGGCTGCAAACCGGGATGAGTCAAAATTATTGGTTTTGAATCGGGCTACAGGAGCAATTGAGCACAAGGTTTTCAAGGATATTGTTAATTACTTTGGAGATAAAGACGTATTTATCTTTAATGATACCAAAGTTTTTCCTGCACGTTTATATGGGAATAAGGAAAAAACAGGTGCTGAAATTGAAGTTTTTCTGCTTCGTGAATTGAACCGTGAGCAGCGTCTTTGGGACGTATTAGTCGATCCTGCACGTAAAATCCGCATTGGGAACAAATTGTATTTTGGTGAAAATGATTTGCTCGTGGCTGAAGTAATCGACAATACCACTTCGCGCGGCCGTACACTGAGATTCTTATTTGACGGCCCATACGAAGAGTTTAAGAAAACACTTTATGGTTTAGGCGAAACCCCACTTCCAAAATTTATAAAACGCGCTGTTACTGCCGATGATAAGGACCGCTATCAAACCATTTTTGCAAAGCACGAAGGTGCAGTCGCTGCTCCAACTGCAGGGCTTCATTTTAGCCGCGAATTGATGAAACGGCTGGAAATCAGCGGTGTTAATTTCAGTTACGTCACACTTCATGTTGGACTCGGCAATTTCAGGAGTGTTGATGTGGAAGATTTGACCAAGCACAAAATGGATTCGGAGCAAATCTGGATTTCCGAAGAGGCCTGTGAAATTGTAAATACTGCACGCGATGCCAAAAAGAATATTTGTGCTGTCGGTACCACCGTTATGCGTACCATCGAGAGTTCGGTTTCAACACAGGGACACATGAAACCATATGAAGGCTGGACGAACAAGTTCATTTTCCCTCCATACGAATTTAGTGTCGCCAACCGAATGATCACCAATTTCCATTTACCACTTTCAACGCTTTTGATGATGGCTGCCGGGTTTGCCGGGTATGACAACCTGATGAAAGCCTACAAAGAAGCAATTAAGGAAAAATACCGCTTTGGAACTTATGGCGATGCCATGCTGATTCTGTAAGAAGAACACAATATATGAAACTGAAATCCCCGTCAACTATGTGCTGGCGGGGATTTTTTATGCTTTTCCTTATTCCTGATTATCAATTTTCATCGTCCAGTTTTCATCATACAAAAAATCATTGTACGGGAAACGGGTGATGTGAATCTTCTTAACTTGCTCATAAAGCGTCCGCTTTAAATCTTCGATATGGAGTTTTTTGGTCGCAGATACGAATAATGAAGGCGTATTGTTTTTCGACATCCAACTACTCTCCCATTCTTCCAGAGAAATATTCCGTTTGGTTCTTGGACTCAAATCATCCTGATGTTTTTCGACGTAAGTAAAAGCATCAATTTTATTGAACACATAAATTGTTGGTTTGTCGCCGGCATTGATCTCACTAAGCGTACGGTTTACAACTTCGATTTGCTCTTCAAATCCCTGGTGCGAAATGTCAACGATATGCATCAGGATGTCCGACTCGCGCACCTCATCAAGCGTCGATTTGAACGACTCGACCAATCCATGAGGTAATTTGCGTATGAATCCAACGGTATCGGCCAACAGAAATGGCAGGTTTCCAACGACCATTTTTCGTACGGTAGTATCAAGTGTTGCAAAAAGCTTGTTTTCCGCAAAAACATCCGATTTGCATAACAGGTTCATCATAGTGGATTTGCCCACATTGGTATATCCGACCAAAGCAACACGAACCATTCGTCCACGATTTTTACGCTGAGTCGATTTTTGCTTGTCAATTTTTATCATCTGCTCTTTCAGCAGAGCAATTTTGTCGAGAATAATCCGGCGGTCGGTTTCGATTTGCGATTCACCCGGGCCGCGCATACCGATACCTCCACGTTGCCGTTCAAGGTGTGTCCACAAACGGGTCAGGCGCGGTAACATGTATTGATATTGTGCCAGTTCAACCTGTGTTTTAGCATGAGCCGTTTGCGCTCTCCGGGCGAAAATGTCCAGAATCAGAAAAGTGCGGTCCAGAACTTTACA
Source organism: uncultured Prolixibacteraceae bacterium (assembly GCA_903834475.1). Lineage (GTDB taxonomy): Bacteria > Bacteroidota > Bacteroidia > Bacteroidales > Prolixibacteraceae > Aquipluma. The sequence goes on from CAILJH010000045.1 coordinate 18,979, forward strand.
TTCCAGCGCTTTTTCGATGTTCCGGAGTTGGGTCGGGCTGAGGTCATCATCAAAAATAACGGTGCCTACCTCGTGAGCCTTGATGTACTCACTAATTTCTTCCAGTTTGCCTGAACCGACAAATGTGGCATGATTGGGAATATCCAAACGCTGTAAAAAGTGTTTCTTTACCTCTGCACCGGCAGTATCAGCTAAAAATTCCAATTCCTCCAAATACTCTTTGGCCTGACTTTCATCCTGATTTCTGGTGATCAGTCCAACCAAAACTGCAGTTTCTATAATGGGTGAGTTTTCAATCATACTTTGTGAAACGCTAATTCATTTGTTTATTTATCCGGAATTAACAGAATTTCATGGACGCCAAAGATAACGATTAATCTTTCAGGAAATGAAACGGATCAACAGATCGCAAAACTTCGTTCTCCTATTTTGTGGGATATGAAAGGTGCGATACACTGTAAAATTACCATCTCGTGGGACAAAATAACTTTTTCAATCTGAATGCATTGAATCTGTATCAAACGATTTTTCTTTTGGATTTCATATCTTTGGTCCTTGAAATATTTAAGGTTGATACAAGTCGTAATATCTTTCCAAACTTTACTCAAACTCAACCGAAATAAATTGGACCCATGATGAGAACTATATATACCATTCTTGTATTCGTTTTGTTTTTACTGTTCTGCTCCTCGCAAGCTAAGGCACAGGACAACTATGAAATCCAGGTATATACTTCAGAACTGGTTGAAATACATCATACTGCAATTGAGCTCCATAGCAATTATACCACAAATGGATCAACCCTGATGATGGGCGGAGTTTATCCTTCGAATCATGTTGTCCACGAAACGCTGGAAATTACACATGGCTTTTCGGATTGGCTTGAGGTCGGTTCATACCTTTTTACTTCACTTGGATCGGATGACCGGACAGGTATTGCCGGAGTTCATGTTCGCCCAAGAATTACCGTTCCTGAAGAATACAAACTACCTGTAGGACTAAGTCTAAGTTCCGAAATTGGCTATCAGAAAACCGAGTTTTTTGGAAGTCGGTGGGGGGCTGAAATACGACCTATTATCGACAAAAAATGTGATCGATTATTTTTCGCTCTCAATCTGGCAATGGGGATTGTCCTGGACAGTAACCAGAGTCACATTCCGGATTTTAGTCCATGCTTTAAAACGACTTATGACATGACCAAAAAATTTGGCCTTGGAATTGAATATTATTCTTCACTTGGAGCGATCAACCATCCTGAACCAATTCAGGCTCAAAAACATCAGGTATTCGGGGCAATCGACTGGGAGTTCTCTCCGGATTGGGAATTCAATGCCGGATTAGGTTATGGGCTCACCTCAGCCACCGATAAATGGATTGTTAAGTTTATCCTTGGATACAAGCTGCCATTTTGAATTTCAAATAAACTGGAATCTTAATCAAATTGGTTTCTAAGTCAAGGTCTGTAGATATGATCGGCTGGAAGTTTTGAGCCAAAACAGGCATTAGTTAACTTATTTCTTAATTTAGAACCGTTAAAAAATAAAAAATTGGTTATGGGTAATCAAAGGAAATTGGTCCGGACACTTGGGTTGGGCTACGTTATCATTTTTGTGATTGCAAATATCATCGGATCAGGGGTCTACAAGAAAATTGCACCGATGGCAGCAGAGCTTCACTCTTCGGTGTGGATATTGGCGGCATGGATTGTCGGAGGTATTATCACCCTTTTCGGTGCATTAAGTAATGCTGAAGTCGCCGGTTTACTAGCCGATACCGGGGGCGAATTCGTTTATCTGAAGAAAATTTACAACCGATTTTTTGCATTTATATATGGCTGGTCGCTGTTTACGGTCATCCAAACCGCCACCATTTCATCTTTGGCATACGTTTTTGCTCAATCGCTGAACAGCATCATCCCAATACCTGATTTATTATCCTCCATGCAACACTTTTCGATCGGCGGAGTTTTCTTCCCATTTCAGGATTTTGGGGTCAAACTGGTTGCAATCCTGCTGATTTTACTCCTGACCGGCCTCAATATTTCAGGCTTAAAAAGTGGGGCAGGAACCAGTAAAGCCATCCTTTTACTGGTTTTCACAGGTCTTCTGGTGATCGTTTTCTTTGGCTTGACCAGTTCAGTTCACACGCCTGAAAATTTTCTGAATGTCGGTGAACTGACCACCGGAGCCGTCACATTTTCATCCTTTTTCACAGCCATGCTGGCTGCTTTCTGGGCATATCAGGGCTGGGTTTCTGTTGGGTTTATCGGTGGAGAGGTTAAATATCCAACCCGGAACATCCCGAAAGGAATCGTGATGGGCGTTTTTGTGGTGATCTTCATTTACCTGTTGGTCAATGTGACTTACCTTTCGCTCATGTCTATTCCACAACTCGAACAAGTTCATGCGGCAGGCAATCAGATTGCAGCTGTTGAGGCCGTGAGGAGTTTCTGGGGAACAGGTGGGGTGCTTTTTATTTCCCTGCTGATTCTTGTGACAACTTTGGGTTGTACCAACGCCAGTATTCTTACCGGAGCGCGTCCCTATTATGCAATGGCCCGCGAACGGCTTTTCTTTTCAGGCATCGGAAAGCTGAACAATACCAACGTACCGGGGAACTCGCTGTTGGTGCAGGGAATATGGGCCTCGGTGCTTGTTTTATCCGGAACGTTCGATCAGCTGACCGACATGATTATTTTTGCCGTATTTATATTTTACGGAGCCACCACGCTCGGTGTGTTTATTTTGCGCCGCAAGATGCCCAATGCTCACCGGCCATACAAAGTATGGGGTTATCCGTTTGTGCCAGCCATTTTTATCCTTTTTTGTATTGGACTATTTGTCAATACCATTGTCGCCCGTCCCCGTGAAGCCGCCATTGGTATGACACTTATTTTATCAGGAATCCCGGTCTATTTTTTCCTGAAACGGAGATATTCGAAAAAGGAGGTTGATTCGGAATCGGAACTTTAACAATGGTGTTTGAGATACTAATGTTTTGTTAATGAAGATTCGACGCATTGTCATGCCGTCCCGAGACCTCGGGATCGGCATCCCTTAACTGAATGAGACCCCGAAATGAATTCGGGGTGACTGGTACTTGTCAGAATTAAGTTAACACAAAACTATATCATATAGAAAATACCACTGTTGACGTAATAATACAACCAGTCTCCGCCTGAAACCGTGCTGTAGTTTTTCAAATCAAAAGAACCGTTGCCGGTGGCTGAACCTTTTATACGGTAACCCTTGATAGCTTTTGCTGTATTGTTCCAGGTTAAAGGCTTACCTGCCACACAGGTTTCAGGCCCCGATGATGTTATCTGAAGAAAGTAAGCATTGTTTAATCCAAACACTGTTGCTATTCCATTTTCATCTATGCATACAGCAGTTTGTTCATCCGATGCAATGCCACGAGGAATTAATATAGTCTTATCCTTGTACATTCGTGCCAAAAAAGTGACCAACCTACCTTCACGACCGCGCTGTGTGTAGTGTTGATCAGTAATTGAATTTTTAAGAACAGGAATATTAATAAAATCATCGTGTCCGAGCGTGACCAATGAATTGTAAGGATTAGCCAAAGCTTGAGCTGAAGTGACCGATCCGTTTAATGCAGAAAAGTATGAAGAGCCAAGTATTGCACAACCGGCACTAGTACCGCCTACCGGCACTTTCTTAGTATTAATCAGATAATTAACGGCATCTTCAACCAGTGTATTTTTCCAAAGTCTGACATAATTAGCCTGATCTCCACCGGTAATAAATAAAGCTTCTGCATTGCGGATTTTGGTCGATATAACAGCATTGTTTGCATCGGCAGCTTTAGCGATAACAACTGTTTCAACCGAATTTACTCCACCCATATCGTAGATATAGGAATTATACCCGTTGGAGTTGTCAACTCGAATGACTACAAAATCACCGCCACCGGACTTTGAGATCATCCAATTAAACGCGGCGTCCACATCCGTTCCTCCACCCATTAAGCAAGTGCCTCCGGTGGTTGATTTTGTGACATCTGCAGGATCACCAACAAGTGATTTGTTGCTAGCTTTTGCAGTGCTTGATGCAGTCTGGATTAGTTGAGCACCCGGAACCATTCCAATATTTCCGTCATTTTTTGAACATCCTGAAATGACCAGCAGGAAACCCAATAAGATCGATAAATTTGTTTTCATAGTATTCTTTCTTATAAAGTTATGAAAAAGCAACAAGAAAAATACCGGAAAGTTTTCACTGCGGATTTTCTATGAAAACCTAATTCTAATCATAGTTTAAGTATGAGTTTTATTATCATTTCTTAGTGTTTTAACTCCTAAATTCGATGCACCATTATGTACGCTTAATTGATGTACTAAATGCAATAGTCAACTGATTTTATTTCAAAAACAATATTTCATTTAACTCCCAAATGAATAAATTATGAAAGAATTCAAACAACTTAACCTGGAAAAGTCCATTGCTGAATTCGCTTATGCAAAGACCTTGATCCCGGGAGGAGTCATGGGTATTCGCAGACCTTATAATTTCGTGGAAGGTGAGTATCCGATTTATTTCGAAAGCGGTAAGGGAAGTCATTTGACCGATATTGACGGCAATGAATACATCGACTATTTATGCGCTTATGGACCAACTATTTTAGGTAACCGGGAAGAAGAAATTGATAATGCTGTCATCCGGCAAATTCAGGAAAAAGGCTTTTGCTTCTCGCTTTGCCAGACCCAACAGAACCAGTTGGCAGAAAAGATGAAAGAACTCATCCCTTGTGCCGAAATGAGCGTATTTGTTGGAACCGGTTCCGATGCCACCACTCTTGCCACACGGATTGCCCGCTCGTACACCAGCAAAAAGAAAATCTTCAGATGCGGATATCACGGCTGGCATGACTGGTGTGTGGAAGTCAAAGGCGGTGTTCCTGAAAAACTTTACGAAGATGTTCACGAATTTGAATACAACAATCTGGATGAATTGAAAGAGTTATTCAAGGTGCATGGAAACGATACAGCGGCTGTAATCATCACTCCGTTTGGTCATCCGCTGGCCATGGAAATGCAGGAACCAAAACCAGGTTTCCTGGAATCAGTTAAAGAAATTACCCATCAGAACGGCACGGTATTGATCTTTGATGAAATACGCACCGGTTTTCGCGTTTCGATTGGCGGTGCTCAAAAATACTACGGTGTTACTCCTGATCTGGCCGTTTTCGGAAAGGCGATGGCCAACGGATATGCCATCAGCGCGGTATGCGGAATAGCTGAAGTCATGAAAGAAGTTGAAAAGAAGGTTTTCATATCGTCAACCTTTTTCCCGAATAGCCTGAGTTATGTTGCAGCACTAAAAACTATCGAAATTTTGCAGCGCGATCAGGTGATAGAAAAGGTTTGGGAAAAAGGAACTTACTTCAACCAAAGCATCGAAAAGTTATTGCAAAAATTTCCGGTGGGTGCGCGCATTTCAGGAATTCCTCCGATGATGTTCATCACATTTGACAAGGATGAAGCCAAACAATACAAAAATAAGCGAACTGATTTTTATACCCAACTGATTCGTAGAGGTGTTTTCTTGCAGCCTTTTCATCACGGATACATTTGCTACCGGCACACTCAGGAAGATCTGGATTATACGCTCCAATCCATCGAGGAAGCTTTACAATACGTTCAAAACAAGTATTAAGAAGGAGATAATGAGTACAAAAAACTTACAAACCGGACAGGGCGAACTTTTCATGTCACCCAATGTGGAAGATGCACGGGCTTTCTTTCATCAGAAGAAAAAGCTGATGACCAATAAACTGACTTCAGTAAAAGAAGCAGTTGAACGCTATATACATAACGGCGATTACCTGGCTATTGGCGGTTTTGGCGGTGTGCGAATACCCACTTCGCTGTTACACGAAGTCATCCGGCAGCAGAAAAAGAATTTAGGATTTTCAGGACACGTCGCCACTCACGATTGCCAGATTTTAAGTGCAGGCGAATGCTTCAACCGTTGCGACGCGGCTTATATTGTCGGGCTCGAAGCGCGCGGACTTTCAACCAATGCGCGCCGCCTGTTCGAATCGGGTACTATCCAGGTTACCGAATGGAGCAATGCCGCTTTATCATGGCGTTTTAAAGCTGCGGCCATGGGCGTGCCCTTTTTGCCATGCCGTTCGATGTTGGGCACCGATACATTTAAATACTCAGCTGCCAAAGAGATCGAATGTCCGTTTACAGGACAGAAACTGCTTGCAGTGCCTGCCCTCTTTCCTGATGTGGCTTTCATCCATGTCCATCGGGCCGATATCTATGGAAACTGTCAGATCGACGGCATTCTGGTTGCCGATGACGACATTGCAAAAGCGTCCAAACATGTCATTATTACTACGGAAAAAATAATCGATCACGAAGAAATCAGGCGCGAACCGGGTAAAACCATCATCCCGTTCTGGTGTGTCGATGCCGTTATCGAAGTGCCGTTCGGTTCCTATCCGGGGAATATGCCCGGAGAGTATTATTCAGACGAAGAACACCTGGCCGAATGGTTAAAGAAAGAGAAGAATCCGGAAGAATTTGCGGCTTTTATCCGGAAGAATATCCTTGAAACAAAAGACTTCTACGAATATTTGCAGCTCAATGGCGGCATTCAGAAAATTCAGAAACTTCATCAAACCGAACACCTCTTGTAAAATGGAAACATACTATAACAACATGGAATTGATGGTGACTATTGCATCGCGCAATCTCGAAGACGGCGCAGTGGTGGTTGTAGGCACAGGTGTTCCTTGCGCAGCGGCCATGCTGGCCCAAATGACACAATCGCCCAATCTTACCATCCTGTTTGAAGCCGGAGGTATCGCACCGCTGCTTCCATCCATGCCTATTTCGGTAGGCGATTCGCGAACCACTTACAAAGGATTGAAATCGACCTCCATGGCCGAAATCATGGAATTTTGTCAGGCCGGAATTGTGGATTACTGCTTCCTGGGTGGAGCTCAAATCGACCAATATGGCAACCTCAACTCGACCATGATTGGTACCGATTACAACAAACCGATAACTCGTTTCCCCGGAAGTGGCGGTGCAAACGATCTGGCCTCGCTCTGCTGGAAGACCATGGTTGTGACTCCTCAGAACCAGAAACGCTTCGTAAAGAAGGTTGATTTTGTGACCACGCCCGGTTATTTGCAGGGAGGCAACTCCCGCACCGAAGCCGGTCTTCCGGTCAATACAGGTCCGTATAAAGTAATCACCGACATTGGTGTTTATGGCTACCATCCTGAAACCCGGCAGATGATGTTGCTGTCGCTTCATCCCGGAAAAACCTTGGATGATGTGAAAAACAATGCCGAATTCGAAATTCTGATCCCTGAGAAATACGAAATTACGGAAGAACCTACCGATTTCGAATTAAAGATCCTGAGGGAAAAAGTGGATCCCAACGGATTGGTTATTGGCAGAAAATAAGCTGAACTGCAAACTTGAAAGTCGAGAATTAAAACTAACGAAAAAAACAATCAGCAATGAACAAGATGGTTATAACATGTGCGGTATGCGGAGCCGAAACGACCCGTGCGCACAATCCGAATTTACCTCTTACTCCTGAAGAAATAGCCATTGCAACCTACGATGCTTATTTGGCAGGGGCTTCCATCGTCCATCTTCATGTTCGCGACGAAAACGGCGGACCGACGCAAGATCCTGAAGTTTTTAAAAAAGCCATCCGGCTCATCCGCGAAAAATGTGACATTGTCATCGAAATCACTACCGGCGGAGCTGTTGGAATGACCGACGACGAACGCCTTCTGGTTGTTCAGGAATTACAGCCTGAAATGGCTTCGCTCGACTGCGGAACCGTAAATTTCGGGAATGATTACATTGTCAATACACTTCCTACCATGCGCCGCTTTGCCAAAGAGATGATCAAATACAATGTCCGGCCAACACTCGAATGCTTCGACATTTCACACATTCAGGCTGCGGACATCCTGATCAAAGAAGGATTATTGTCGCCGCCTTATTACTATGGATTCGTCATGAATGTTCCGTGTGCTGTTCGTTACGACGTTGAAACCTTGCGATTCTTTGTGAACCGGATTCCAAAAGGCAGCTTGTGGACAGTCATGGGTGTTGGCAGTGCATGCCTTCCGGCTCATTATGGCGCACTGGCCGTTGGTGGGGGATTCATCCGCGTTGGGTTTGAAGACAACGTCTATTACACCAAAGGAGTTTTGGCCGAAAGCAACGCACAATTAGTTGCCCGTACGGCTAAAATTTCAAGAGATGCAGGTCTCGAAATTGCTACACCGGCCGATGTTCGCGAAATGTTTCAACTTAAAGGAATAAACTAAGAATGATCGAAGTCAGAAAAGGAGGAAACCCGTTTGGAAGCCATCGGGTGATAGAGCCGAAAGGCGTTTTGCCTCAACCGGCCAGCCGGATTGATAATTCGATGGACCGAATCTGGGACAATGAAATCCTGGTTGATGTGGACATTTTAAATATCGATTCGGCAAGCTTCACTCAAATCAAGGAAAAAACAAAAGACGATGTTGAAGCGATAAAAAAGGAGATTCTTTCGATTGTTTCGTCTCAGGGAAAAATGAAGAATCCGGTAACCGGTTCAGGAGGAATTTTCATAGGTACTGTTTCGAAAGTCGGTGATGCCTTGCAGGGTAAAATTGATCTGAAACCAGGTGACCGCATTGCTTCATTAGTTTCTCTTTCGCTGACTCCTTTGAACATTGAAGAAATCATTGAGATTAAAAAGGATATCGACCAGGTAATCGTTAAAGCAAAAGCCATTTTATTTGAAACCGGTCTTTATGCCAAACTTCCAGCCGACATTCCGCCTTCGCTGTCAATGGCTGTTTTGGACGTGTGCGGCGCACCCGCTCAAACGCAACGTCTGGTGAAAAAGGACGACACCGTTGTCATCATTGGTGCCGGAGGAAAGTCAGGAATTCTTTGCGCCTACATGGCCAAACAGCAGGCTGGTCCTAACGGGAAGGTCATCGGAATTGAATTTAATGACCAGAACATAGCGATATTAAAATCGCTGAACCTGTGTGACGAAGTTGTAAAACTGGATGCCACCAATGCACTCGCCTGCTACGAAATGATCAATGATCTGACTTCAGGAAAAATGGCCGATGTGGTGATCAATAATGTCAATATTCCCAATACTGAAATGGGTACCATCCTGATGTGCCGTCACCGGGGAATAGCCTACTTTTTTAGTATGGCAACTTCGTTTACCAAAGCGGCCCTTGGCGCCGAAGGAGTTGGGAAAGACATTGATATGCTTGTCGGCAACGGATATGCCGTCGGCCATGCTGAACTTGCCCTGTCGATTTTAAGGGAAAGCAAAGAAATAAGGAAGATATACGAGGAATTGTACAGTTAAAAATTCAGTCTATGATAATGACTTTTCAAAAGGTAGAATATAAACACATCCCTTTATACAAGGATGTTACCGCCGAACAATGGAACGACTGGAAATGGCAGATGCGTCATACAATTCGCGATATTGAAACACTTAAACAGGTTGCTGAACTTTCGGATTCCGATATTGAAAACCTGGCCGAAACGCTGAAGAAGTTCAAAATGGCTATCACGCCTTATTATGCTGCCCTGATGGATCCGGTTGATAAAACCTGTCCGGTTCGGATGCTGGCCGTTCCAACCCTGAATGAATTGTACACTGATGAGTTCGATCTGGAAGATCCGCTGCACGAAGACGTTGATTCGCCTGTTCCCGGATTAACCCATCGTTATCCCGATCGCGTTTTATTGCTGGTCACGCATCAGTGCTCCATGTATTGCCGGCATTGTACCCGTCGAAGAGTGGTTGGTGAAACCGACAGCCCAATGAGGCAGGATCATCTGGAACAAGCCTTTGAGTATATCCGCAACAATCCGATGATACGCGATGTGATTATTTCCGGAGGAGATCCTTTGGTCCTGAGCGATGAACGGATTGACTATATTCTGGGTGAACTCCGGAAGATTGAGCACGTGGAGATTATCCGTTTAGGAACGCGAATGCCTGTGGTATTGCCCCAGCGCATTACCGACAATTTGTGTGAAGTCATCAAAAAGCATCATCCTGTTTATGTCAATACGCACTTTAATCATCCCAAGGAGATTACAGAAGAATCAAAAATTGCCTGCGAGAAACTGGCCAATGTCGGAGTAAATATTGGCAACCAGTCGGTTTTGCTGAAAGGTGTAAACGATTGCCCGAACATCATGAAAAAGCTTTCGCACAAAATGATGCTGATTCGTGTCCGTCCTTATTACATCTACCAATGCGACTTATCCATTGGGATTTCTCATTTCAGGACCCCGGTTTCGAAAGGGATCGAAATTATCGAAAACCTGCGTGGACATACTTCTGGACTGGCCGTTCCAACTTTTGTGGTAGATGCTCCGGGTGGAGGTGGTAAGATTCCGGTGATGCCCGATTACCTGATTTCGCAAACCAACGATAAAGTGATCCTTCGTAATTTTGAAGGAGTGATAACTGCTTATTCGCAACCGACGCATTATGAAGGGCACAACAAAGAGAACTGCGAATTTTGCGCCGACAAAAACCTTCTGGCAAAAGATGGTATCGCTACCTTGCTAAATGGAGATCGGATCATGCTGCAGTCTGACGATTTGAGTCGTTCGAGACGCAGTAACGGAAAACATTGATTTTAAGAATGATATCCGCAATTCCCAAATGGCTAATCCAGGTTCAAAATAAATATTTCGTACCTACGGCACTCCGGATTCAGCGGTTAATCGGTGTTCTACAAATATCTCGTGCCTCTGGCACTTTTACCTATCCGGAAAGTGGAGCCCCAGAGGGGCAGAATATTTGTAGAAATGCGAAATACGCGAAAGAGACCGTCCGCGCGGCAATGTTATTCAAGGTAAAAAACCATCTTTCGGACGCCTGCCAGCCGCAGGCAGGGAATCCTGCCAGGAGACAAACTGTGCAACGACCTTAAATATTGTCAGATTCTTGCAGTGTTTTATTTGAAAATTCATGATTTGTAAACATTCAGTTTGTAACAAAAGACCTTAACTTGATCCTTAACAACGAACATATCAGGCCGTACCTGCTGCAAAATCTTCAGGATAAAACCACCTTTATTGCTGGAAATGTCAAGAATGCCGGTAAAACGACTTTCCTGAATTACCTGTTGCCGATACTTCGGGTAAGCGGGAATCCGTTTGTTTACACCAGTATCGGTGTCGATGGAGAGGATTTCGACCGGATTACCAGTCAACGAAAGCCACAGATTGTGGCTGTTGCGGGCGATTTTGTCGTTTCGACCAACAAAGCGCTTCAAAACAAAGGATTTCAGTTGGTTGAAGCTTTTCCGTTCAACACAACTGCCGGTCAGATTGTAATGGGAAAAGCTACCCGACAGACTCCGATTGAACTCATTGGGCCGGAAGATAATGACAGCCTTGCTTCAATCCTTGAGATTATTAAAACTCAGCATCAAATCACAACAGTTTTAATCGACGGCGCCATCAACCGGATAACCCAGCTGGCAAGTGCAGTCAATCCGGTTTATGTTTTTGTAGCTACAGTTGACCGCCGAAATGTGAATGAGCTGATGCACGAATTAAAACGTCTTTCGGTGCTGAATGAGATTCAGGTCTGGGATGAACTAACGACTGATGCCGAAGAAATACAAGGCGCGCTGACCGAATCCCGATTAAGAGAGATTCCTGCATCATGCAATTCGCTTGTTATTAGCGATTTCACAAAGATATTTTTACCTTTAAGAAGTTTACTGAATTTGCTTCAGACCCAAAAAATCTATTTTAAAAACCGGTTTCCCATGATATTCTGCGTGCTAAATCTGAAAGATATCAGTCAGCATCAATGCGAAGTTCATTTGAGCAAAATAGGCTTTTCCATCGATGTGCTCTTTAATCCGTACCAACAAAATCCGTCATGATATTCACTGAAGAGCTTTTTCAATTCACACGTTTCGGGGAATTTTACGAAAATTTCAGGCCTTTGACCGTTTTTGGCAAACGGTTCAAAAACCGGATGGTAGTTTTTGATCGTGCCGATGAACTTCAGGAAATATCTAACTTGATTGCCAAAACCGTTGAATTCATCGCTGAAAATCCTGAAAAGGCGAATCAGATTGAGTTTTTTTTGAAACGGATTTCACCTCTGAACACCTTTGAAAAAGAGTCATTCGACACGACAGACCTGTTTCTTTTGAAGCGGTTTCTCAGCAATTTCAAGTCAATCAGTTTACTGCTTTCTCCTGAATTAAGGAAGGTTTTTTCAGTAGATTTCCAGCTCGAAGAACTGCTTTCGTTCCTTTCAAAAGGCGAAAACGAAATCGATACTTTTTATATTTCAGGAGATTACAACCCCAGACTTAAAGCGGTTCGATCGCAGATTGAATTTGTTGACAAAGAAATCCAGGCAATCCGGAACGAAACTTTTTCAATCCTTCAGCACAAGTACGCTCTCAACTTTACAAACCTCGATTTTTTGGTTGTTCCGGAAATGACAGCATTCCGTTTTGAACCTAACCAGATTTATAAAGAGCCCTATGATAATACTTCAGTGCTGGTAAAACCTGTTATGCCTGAGCTGTTTTTTGCGAAGTCAGAAGAACGGGAAAACCTCATCATTACCGAATCAGAATTGGAGCACGAAGTACTACTTTTCCTTTTGGCTGAAGTAAAAAAACAGATGACCGAAATTGAACAGGCGATTGATGCCGTTCAGAACATTGATGTCAATCTGGCTAAAGTGCGGATGGTGCAGAGCATGGAATTAACTTCACCGATCCTGACGGAAGACGCGATTCAAATTGAAGTGATTGATGGGCATTTTCTTCCGCTCGAAAAACAATGCGCCGAAAAAGGACTTCGCTACCAGCCGCTCGATGCGATATTCGATAATCAAACGATTGTAATCAAGGGCTCCAACATGGGCGGTAAAACGGTTTTGCTGCAGACCATCGGATTTCTTCAGATGATCAGCCAAATGGGATTTTGGGTACCGGCAAAACAGTTTCGATCGCGTGTATTTAAGCACATTCAATTCATTGGCATCGAACGCAAGTCCAAAGAAATTGAAGGGTTGAGCAGTTTTGGAAAAGAAGTTTTTCAACTCAGCGAAATTCTGGAAAAGCTTGATGAACCTGTTTTGATACTGATCGACGAATTCGCCCGAACCACCAATTCCATTGAAGCCGAAGCATTGACTGCCGCTCTGCTGGAAACATTCTCAGAAAAAAATACGGTGAATGCCTTTTTGTCAACGCATTTCACTCATTTGCCATTAAGCGGACAGGCATCGGTTTACCGGATGAAAGGACTCAACTATCAAGGATTTGAAGAGGAATACTCTCGAAGCAAAAACCTTGATATAACCGATCGCATCAGATTACTAAATCAGCATAACGATTACAGCATTGTGAAAGACACTGCAGATTTGCCCTGTTATGACGCACTTCAGATTGCCGGATCACTTGGCTTAGACAACGAATTAATTACACGCGCCAGAAATATTTTAGGAGGAAAAAATGAATAGATCAAAATTGGACCTCGATCCCGAAAAGATTGACTATGCCCGCGAAATCTCTAAAAAGATAACGCAACCCGTTCAGGATTATATTTCCGGACATACCACCGTTTCGGTTGAGCGGACCACCTTGCGGATGCTGGGTGCTGATGGCATTGACGCCAACGAAGTTCCGGTCCCCAATCTCATTATTCAACAACTCAAAGAGCGGGTTGGCGAAGGTACGGCCAAATTTTACATCAATGCTTTACTAAAAAAAGGTCTCACGCCGTCTGCATTAAATAGCGAAATTGCCAACGGTCTCGATATTTCAACACTCGAGTGGGCTGAATCAGCTCAGATTGAAAAGAAAGCTGCAGAATTGGTTCAATCGTTTTCTTCGCGTGTTAAAGAAAATGTAGGCTTCCGGAACGAAAAACTGGCCCTGCACAACAGCAGTCAAAGCACGCCGCTGCTCTATTTAATTGTTGCTACCGGAAACATCTACGAAGATGTGAAGCAGGCGCAGGGAGCCGCCATTCAGGGAGCAGATGTGATCGCAGTGATACGTACCACCGGACAAAGCCTGCTCGACTATGTTCCTTTTGGCCCAACCACCGAAGGATTCGGAGGCACCTATGCGACTCAGGAGAACTTCAAAATCATGCGAAAAGCACTGGATGAGGTTGGTGAGAAAATTGGAAAATACATTCGGTTGGTCAATTACTGCTCCGGACTTTGCATGCCAGAGATTGCCGTCATGGGTGCCTTGGAGCGCCTGGATATGATGCTGAATGATTCGATGTACGGCATACTTTTCCGCGACATCAACATGTACCGCACTTTTGTGGATCAGAAGTTTTCGAGAATGGTCAATTCTTTTGCCGAAATCGTTATCAATACCGGCGAGGACAACTATCTGACAACTTCGGATGCCTTCGAAAAAGCATACACCGTAACTGCCTCACAGTTTATCAATGAGCAGTTTGCCTTTGAGTCGGGCATGCCGGCGCGCTTAATGGGTTTGGGTCATGCCTTTGAAATGAATCCCGAAATGAAAAATGGATTCCTGTTTGAGATGGCTCAGGCACAAATGGCCCGTGAGATTTTCCCTGAAGCTCCTTTAAAATACATGCCGCCAACCAAATATATGACCGGCGACATTTTCAAAGGATATGCCATGAACACGCTTTTCAACTTCATCGCCAAGTCAACCAATCAAGGAATCCTGTTGCTGGGAATGCTGACTGAAGCCATTCACACGCCTTTTATGCAGGACAGATATCTCGGCGTTGCCAATGCCCGGTATGTACTGAACAGCATGGCCGATTTTTCCGATGATATTGAATTTAAAAAGGATGGCATCATGCAGACCCGGGCCAAAAATGTATTGGACCAATCCATTTCTTTTCTTGAACAGATCAACGAAAAAGGATTGTTCAATGCGATTGAGCAACGGATGTTTGCCGAGGTCGCCCGTCCCAAAAATGGAGGCAAAGGACTGGATGGAGTCTATGAAAAGACCGAAGGATATTACAATCCAATGTATTCGTTTTTAGCGCGCGAACTGAAGATTAATTAGAACGGAGGAACTATGCAACTCATCAAACCCTATGGAGATACTTTGAACGATGGAGCTGTTCAGCTTTCGTTTACCTTGCCGGTGGCAAACGGAGCCAAAGCCATTGAAGCGGCCATTCAATATACCAAAAAACTGGGATTCACCGAAGCCGAAGTCGTGAACGCTCATCCTCTTTCCGACGATTTTACTTTTTTTGTGGTTTACGGAAAAACCCCATTGGCTATTGATTACGACAAAATCGTTGTTGAAGAAATTGAAAAGCCGATGGATTTTTATGGCGTGAACAGCTACATCAAGGAACACATCCAGCGAAAGATTGCAGTGATTGGTGCCTGTACCGGGACCGATGCGCACACCGTTGGGATTGATGCCATCCTAAACATGAAAGGCTGGGAACAGCACTACGGATTGGAGCGATATCCGATGATTGATGCCTTTAACCTTGGCGCACAAATCCTGAATGAAGATTTAATCCGTCTGGCTGTGGAGAAAAATGCTGATGCCATCCTGGTTTCGCAGGTGGTTACACAAAAAGATGTGCATATAAATAACCTCACCAACTTCATCGAACTGCTTGAAGCCGATGGTCTGCGTTCGCAGTTTATTGTGCTTGCCGGGGGACCGCGCATCAGCAACAAACTGGCACTCGAACTGGGTTTTGATGCCGGTTTTGGCCGTGGCACCTATCCGGAGCATGTCGGATCTTTCATCGCTAAAAAGATGGTTGAGAAGATGATGAGATAAGTCCGAAGGACTTTAATTTGAATAACCTCCGGTGAAACCGGAGGCAACAAAACAAAGGGAATTCGGAACCCCGAAGTGCCTGCCTGCCGCGGGCAGGGGTTCAACTGTGTTTCAAAAATAGCTGAGAAAAAAAATTAAACGAAATAACCATGAACGAAGTATTTATCATCGATGCTGTCCGCACAGCAATCGGAAACTTTGGAGGAGCAATCTCCTCGCTTTCCGCCACCGAACTGGGAACAATCGTTGTTAAAAACCTGCTGGAACGAAATAAGCTGAATGGCGAAGAAGTGGATGAAGTTATAATGGGCAATGTTTTGCAGGCTGGTCAGGGCCAAAATATGGCCCGACAGGTAGCCATTCATGCCGGTATTCCGAATGATAAAACAGCCATGACCATCAACATGGTTTGTGGTTCAGGCCTACGAACAGTAACCCTGGCGGCTCAGGCAATCAAATCAGGCGATGCCCAACTGATTATTGCCGGAGGCGCCGAGAGCATGTCGAATGCGCCATACTTGTTGCCAAAGGCCCGATACGGATACAAAATGGGCAACGGCACATTAGTCGATTCAATGGTCAATGATGGTTTGTGGGATGTTTTCAACGATTACCATATGGGGCTGACTGCCGAAAACCTGGCCACCAAATATGATCTGAGCCGCGAAGAGCAGGATTTGTTTGCCGCTCAATCGCAAAACAAAGCTGAAAAAGCCATTCAGGATGGAAAATTTAAAGACGAAATTGTTCCGGTGTTGATTCCGCAGAAGAAAAAGGACCCGATCGTTTTTGATCAGGATGAGTTCGTTCGTTTTGGCGTCACTCCTGAATCACTGGCAAAACTTCCGGCAGCTTTTAAATCCGGCGGAACAGTTACAGCAGCCAATTCATCGGGCATCAACGATGGTGCTGCGGTTATTCTGCTGGCAAGCTCTGAAGCCGTTAAGAAATACAATCTGAAACCAATGGCCCGGATAGTTTCCTATGCTTATCATGGAACCGATCCGTCGATCATGGGAATCGGACCTGTTGAAGCGGTAAAAAAAGCCCTTGCCAAAGCTGGATGGACGGTTGGTGATCTGAATCTGATTGAAGCCAACGAAGCCTTTGCCGCTCAGGCGTTATCCGTTCAAAAAGAACTTCAGTTCAATACCGATATGGTCAATGTAAATGGCGGTGCCATTGCTTTAGGTCATCCAATCGGAGCCAGTGGAAGCCGGATTCTGACCACCCTCGTACACGAAATGAAACGACGCAAGGCCGAAAAAGGATTAGCAACTTTGTGCATTGGTGGAGGCATGGGTATTGCCCTATGTGTTGAATTGTGCTAACTATTGAATATCTTTAAATCCCAATTTAAAGCAGAAGATATGTTGTTGATTGCGATGAATTTAATATTTGTAGCCTGTATTTTATACACCATAGGAGTTTGGAGTGAAAAGATTCAAGGTCGTTTAAAGCCGTGGCACCTCGTGGTATTTTGGCTCGGATTATTTTTTGACACGGTTGGTACTGGAGCGATGGGAATTCATGCAGGTTCCATCATCCAATTTAACTTTCATGGCATCACTGGAATGTCAGCCATATTGTTGATGCTCTTTCATTCGATATGGGCTTCAATAGTCCTATTTAAAAATCAGAGGGAGAAAATCCTTCAATTCCATAAATTCAGTCTTGTTGTTTGGATTATCTGGCTTATCCCCATGATAACAGGAATGATTTATGGTTCTTCGATGTAGATTTCCGGATAATTACAATTATAACCAACACTCCGCCGCTGGCAAAGATTTGTATAAACGATACCTCATAACCAGCAGAGTTCAATTAGAGATTACAAATCTCCATTCTGCAGGGCGCGGCTTGTAAATCCGCACCAGCGGGATTCATCCTTAGTGCCAGAAAACCACTGGTGGTGCTGCTTAAATCCATCTTATTGCAGCAATTCCACCTGATTATTGTTCGAAACTCAGATCGTCAAAATAGAGGGCTTCCCCCATACCCATAGGGTCGGTGCCATTTGTTGAAATCACTAAATATCTGACAGCATTCATGTTAATAGTTACTTGCCCGTAATCCCACGAAACACCAGCTGTTACTGTTCCAACAAGTACATTACTTGAATTATACCCCTTAATGGTAATTGAGCTAATTGAATTACCCTCATTATTTAAAACCCAAATACTCTTAGCATTAAAGTTAGCTGAATTTGATAATTTAATTGTTGGTTGATAGAAAGAAAATTGTACCAGCCAGGAGTACGTGCCGGTATGTATCGATTGATCATAACCTCTGATAGAATTCCATGCCCAAACGGCACTCCATATAGTCCCATAGAAAATCTGAGCTAAATCATCACCCCCAAATTCAAATGATAAAATCTGGAGAGCAGGCCCGGGAGCAGGCGTTGCAGGGTTGGAAGCCTCACTTGGTCCACTTGTACCCACTGAATTGGTAGCGGTAAAAGTATAAGCTTTGCCCTTGGGAAGCCCGGTCACGGTTATTGTTCTGCTTTCCCCTTTCGCAAAATGCGTCGGCTGCGCGGTAAGGTTTCTATTGTTAAAAGTACCGCACTGCCCGTACCAAGATGGAGTAACTGTTTGGATAATGCCACAGCAGTCCTGTATTAAAATTTAAGACTTTTCCGTCGGTTGAGCTATATTGTTCGCTACTCCAATACGCGCCTAACCCAATAATGTTCGGTATGCTACTTTGAAGTAATTGAATATTATATAAATCATTCATGCCGGGCAAAAACCAGTCGGAATAAATACCCGTGCCGGTATCAGGGTTGATATAATTATCGCATGCAGTAAAAGCCCCTGTCCATGAATACCAACCTACATCTTCTTTGGCTACTATGGTCCCATGTATGCCAGTGTAGTCAATGTAGATAATGGTTCCACCCTGGTATAGTTGGCCAAGTGCCAGGGAAGTTGTAAAACTCACTTCTTCCCCATAGGCAGTGGCGATGCTGGTAGAGACATAAGCACGCACATAATATTTAGTGCCGGAGGTAAGCCCGGTAACTGCGCTATTGAAAGAGCCGATGCCTGAGCCATCGGTTGTTCTATTGCCGGAGGTGGTCGGGCCTGTGGAGGTGCTCCAGCAGACTCCGCTGGCAGTAACGGCGGCCCCGCCGGTAGAAGTTATAGTACCGTTGCCTGTTGCGGTTGTAGCCGTAACATCCGTAACTGCAGAAGTGGTGACAATCGGGGCAAAAGGAATATTTTCGCCGGTTGAACGTATCCCCCACAAACCAACAGCCCCGTTTTTATTTACAATCTCTGATGCAGATGAAGTGACCTGCCCGTATTTATTGAGGTTCTGTGAAAAACAATCCTTTGAGATGAATAATCCACCAAGTAAAAATATAAGTAGTCTGATTTTCATTTGCTTATCATTTTTTTGTGCGATCGGATTAATAATAATAATCAAACTGAATCCTGTCTCCGGCCGATAAAACATAGGCCCCGTTATTTGCCGGAATATAAGTCAATGTAGTGCCGCTTACGCTATAAGCCGTATTACTGATCCGGATACCGTTGACATACATTTTAACCGTACTGTTGGTCGATTTTGTTTGTGATAACGTAAAACTGGTTTGGGC